>CADBNA010000161.1 GCA_902795835.1 uncultured Lachnospiraceae bacterium
AAGCAGGTCAGTCAGGAGATGTCCAAAGTTAATCCTGTTGCCATCGGCAATTCTGTATTCTCTTGTTTGGGGCGGCATTCCGATCAGAAATGCGGTGCATAGAACAATCGCAGCCATCAAATAGACAAGCCTTTTCATAGGAATACTCCTCTTCAGAATTTACGGTGTCATCGTGTGACCGCAGACAATCGCTTTTTCCCTGCATGCGTGGAGACCATTTAGCCGCTGCAGCCTGTGTCAAGACGTAGTGCTGTTTTCATTTGCTTCCGTCTGCAGACAGGCAAGAATCCCCTCGATGATCTCGGGATTCGGATATCCGGTCCCTTCCGGGCCGTCCGACCCGTATACGAGCGCAAGGGCAAAGTTATCAGCCATGCATTCTTCAGGGTCTACCACATAGTCAGTATTGGTTCCGAATACTTCGTCAAAGTTGGATGTCTGATCAGGGGTGTAATAAAGATCGCTTCCGTCTGTCGGAACCAGCGCTGTAGTACCGAATGAAAAGAAATGCTCATCCGGATTCTCAATGTGCTTTGTCGTAATGAAGTCCGTAAAACAGTCTACCGGTTCGCCGTCAATCAGAAAACTTGCGTATGCGTTGTGATGCTCTACATCCGGATTCGAGATATGATATTCAAACACACTGGGCGGGAGGGGAAAGTCCTCTTCCACTACGGTAAAATGAATGATCTGATACATCTCAGAGCGGAAATCGGGATTGCAGCGCGTCAGACAGTGGAAGAGCTCGTGAGCGAGGAAGATAAGGAGTTTTTCTTCATTTTCCTTTTTCGTCATGTCGAGCTCCATCAGTTTCTGTGATGTATAGATCTGGGTTCCGTGCGTATATCCAAGTACACCGTTTTCCTCCTCCATGGTGGTCTTGATAAAGACAATCTCATCGAGCGGAGGCAGAACACAGCCGTTCTGCTCCAGATGTTCGGTCAGAACAGCGATGTTGCTCGCTATCAGTTCCTTTTCTGCTTCTGTGAAATCCAGAACCTGTTCCTTAGCAAAAGCCAGATACTCCTCCATGACGGCACCCTGACGATGCATTCTGTAGTCCAGGTCATTCTGACTGAAACCGGAATAATACTCAGTATTTCCCAGCAGCAGATCCATGCCCTCCTCTTTTGAGGCATAGCGATATGAAATGCTGACATCACTCTCGGTAGAAACCGTTGACGCAGATGCAGTGCAGATTCCGAAAGTAAGAATCAGCAGCGACAGCAGAAGACAAAACATTCTTTTCATGAAAGGCCTCCCATATTCTTTGTCTGATCCTTGTGGCCAAGGGGCAGAAGTGCTGCTCTGCCCCGGATCGAGCCGATGTGTGAGTCTGATTTTATCACATGGTCCGACACAATACAATTACGAAATTCTTCCGCTGTACATGCGCCGACTTCGCTTTCAACGTGCTCGTTGACGCGGAGCCGGCGATGTCCCATCCGAATGACCCCGTAGTGCCGCCATCCTCCCAGAAGAACCCGGCCCATAATCCGGAATTATACGATCCTATGGCAGAACTTGCTGTCATTTGTGTTGGGGCAGAAAGAAATGCTGTCATGAGCCGCCTTCAGGTGATATAATAGATTTGATCGTTCGCAGCAGGCAGTCATGCTTGAGAGGTTGGAACGATTACGAATGAAGAGGATTTCTGGGCTAATTTGGATGCAAACTGCATACCACATGAAGTCGTGAATATGACTTATGCGGATTATGCTGACTTCCTCAGAAAGCGCAGGATCATGATGGCGCAGAAGATTCGGAAATATTATTCAGCACTGTGATAGGGGGCATGTGAAATGGCACGACCGAAAAAAGACGGTAGCTATTTCAGCTGCTTCATGAAAACAGATTTAGCTGAGAAGTTGCACGAGTATGCCGATAAACACGATCTGACATTGACTGCGGCTGTCGAACGCGCAGTCCGGCAGATGATTGAACGAGAAGAATTGGGAAAAAAGGAAAAATGATCGGCAAAAGTGGACAGCGTCACCAGGCAAGGTGACGCTGTTTTTTTAGCCATATTAATTCCGAATCTGACATAAAAAAGCTGCCCCTCGCAAATTCGGCTGCAAGTTGCCCATTGGCGAAACCGAAAAGCCCTCGCAAATTCCTTCGTGAGTTGGTGACCGTTCCTGAGGGATTTCGAAAAACACCCCTCACAAATTCTTGGTGCCCACCTACTATGTCAGTATTGACAAAGCTTTTTTTCGGTGCAATAATACAGACAAATACAGGGGAGCTTAACAGCTGAGAGGAAGATGAATCTTCGACCCTTTACCTGATGTGGGTAATGCCACCGTAGGGAGTCAGACAGGCGTCTACACGGAGGCATATCAGGTGCTCTCCGTGTTTCTTTTTTGTGAGAGGAGGGGAGCAGAAAACGCGCGGCGCCTCGCGGAAAGCGGGAGCGGATCGAGGGGGAGCGCCCTGGATCCGGGCCAAAAAACAGCGATGGGAAGCCGTGTTCCGGCGTGAGAGGAGACCAGCAAGTCTCGACCGATCTTCCGCGACTCCGGCCATGCTGCCGGAGCATGCCATGGGGAAGGCGCTGTTTGCGACGTTTTCTCCCGATCTTATGGAAAAGGAGCAGGATCATGAAAAACAAATCTGTCAGAAAGCTCGCCCTGGCCGCCATGCTCACAGCGGTGGCCGTCGTGGGCAGCACGCTGTCCTTCCCGGTGCTCGGCAGCCGCTGCGCCCCGGTACAGCACATGGTGAACATCCTTTGCGCGGTGCTGCTCGGCCCGTGGTACGGGCTCGGCGTCGCCTTCGCGGCGAGCCTGCTGAGAAACCTCCTCGGCCTCGGCAGTCTCCTGGCCTTCCCGGGCAGCATGTGCGGGGCGCTGCTGTGCGGTCTCGGCTATAAGCTGACGAAGAAGCTGCCCGTGACGCTC
>CADBNA010000162.1 GCA_902795835.1 uncultured Lachnospiraceae bacterium
CACAGACAAAATGAAAGGTCTGACCTTCGTAGTGACAGGGAGCCTGAATCATTTTGAAAACAGAAATGCGCTCAAGGCGCAGATTGAGCTGAAGGGAGGCAAAGTGGCCGGCAGTGTCAGCGCCAGGACGGATTTCCTGATCAACAATGACGCACAGTCCGGTTCCTCCAAAAACAGAAAGGCCAGGGAGCTGGGTATACCCATCCTCACGGAGGAGGAGTTTCTGGAACGGTTCGGCGGGTGAATATATCCTCCGGGGACCAGACTGCTCAGGGACGCCCACCATTGACGCCCCTGCCGGAAATGATGTAGAATAGCGATTAAATCCGGATTTGAAAAAAGATTTCCCGGATTGTTTTCACCGGGCTGAAAGGAGAGCGGACGGCATGCCGATCAAGGTGCAGAGCGGACTTCCGGTCAGGAAGATCCTTCAGGATGAGAATATTTTTGTGATGGACGAGAGCAGGGCAATGCATCAGGACATGCGCCCCCTGGAAATCCTGATTCTGAACCTCATGCCGCTGAAGGAGGACACGGAGCTGCAGCTTCTGCGTCTGCTGTCGAATTCTCCGCTGCAGGTGGATATTACTTTTATGATGGTCTCCAGCCATCATGTGAAGAATGCCTCCGTGAGCCACCTGAATAAATTTTACCAGTCGTTCCGGGATGTGCGGAACAGAAGGTTTGACGGCATGATCATCACCGGTGCCCCGGTTGAAATGCTGGAATTCGAGGAGGTTGATTATTGGAGCGAACTCAAAGAGATCTTTGACTGGACGGAATCCCATGTGACATCGACGATGTTTCAGTGCTGGGGCGCGCAGGCGGCCATGTACCATTTCTACGGAATCCGCAAGCACATCCTGGATAAAAAAATCTCCGGGCTGTACTGGCACCGTGTAAACAACCGCAATATTCCCCTTGTCAGAGGCTTTGACGACGCATTCTGGTGTCCGCATTCCCGGCATACGGAGGTAAATCTGGAAGAGATCCGGCAGTGTGAGGCGATCACAATCCTCGCCGAATCGGAGGAAGCCGGGTTCCTGATGGGAATGGCCGACGGGGGCCGCCGCATCTTCATCCAGGGACATCCGGAATACGACCGGATGACGCTGGACAAAGAGTACAGGCGGGATACAGAGAAGGGAATGGATAACATTATTCTCCCAAAGAATTACTATCCCGGGGATGACCCGGCCAGGAAGCCGCTTCTGACCTGGCGGGCCATGTCCCAGAATCTGTATTTCAATTTCCTGAACTTCTATGTCTACCAGGTGACCCCGTACGATCTGTACGGCACACCGGATTTCGACAGTATCCGGAAACAGCTGAAAGAGCTCTCCGAAAAAACCGGGAAGGGAAAAGATGATGAATAAAACTCTTATCTGTCCGCACAGCGGCAGATGCGGCGGCTGCACACTGCAGGGGGTTCCTTACAGCGAGCAGCTCTCCCGCAAGGAGGAGAATGTACGTCGTCTGCTGAGGGACATCTGCCCGGTCAGGCCGGCTGCCGGAATGGAGAATCCTCTCAACTACAGGAACAAGGTACATGCCGTCTTTTCACGCCGGAAAGACGGCAGAATTGTATCCGGGATTTATGAGCAGGGGACGCACCGCGTGATTCCGGTTGATTCCTGCATGATAGAGGACCGGCAGGCTGATGAGATCATCGGAACCATACGCCGTCTGGCTGCCTCCTTCCGCATACCGGTTTATGATGAGGACAGGCAGACTGGTTTTCTGCGTCACGTCCTGATCCGCACGGGTCACGCTACGGGGCAGATTCTGGTTGTGCTGGTAGGCGCGTCCCCTGTGTTCCCCTCCGGGCGGAACTTCGTCCGCGCCCTGACAGAGGCGCACCCCGGAATCACCTCGGTTGTTCTGAATGTCAATGACAGAAAGACAAGCATGGTTCTGGGAAGGAGAGACATCACGCTGTACGGGAGAGGCTGGATCGAGGATATCCTGTGTGGTCTGTGGTTCCGGATCTCTCCGCAGTCCTTTTATCAGGTCAATTCTCTGCAGACGGAGAAGCTGTACCGGAAGGCAGCTGAGCTGGCAGGCCTGATCCGCCCGGAGAATCGGCCTGCGAAAACGGAGACGCGCCCCGGACAGAATCCCGGCGCCCGCATACGGAGAAATCATCAGCTGCAGATTCTGGACGCTTACTGCGGGATCGGGACGATCGGCATCTATGCCGCTGCTGCCTGTCCGTCCGCGCAGGTCACGGGAGTCGAACTGAACCGGGCGGCCGTGCGGGATGCAATCGCCAATGCAAAAAGAAACCACATAGAAAATGTCCGGTTTGCCGCTGAGGACGCAGAGAAATGGATGGTACGGAGGGCAGCTGCCGGGGAACCCTGTGATATCCTCTTTATGGATCCGCCCAGAACGGGCAGTACGGAGACTTTTATCCGCGCAGCTGCGCGTCTGGCACCGGAGAGGATCGTATACATCTCGTGCAATCCGGAGACACTGGCAAGGGACCTGCGCGGTTTTCGAAGGTTTGGATATACGGCCGGGGAAGCATGGCCATATGACCTTTTTCCGTTTACCGGGCACGTGGAGACGGTTGTAATGCTGGAAAAGCCCGCCGCCCGTCCCTTGCCCTGACGGAGCCTCACCGGACAGATCCGGAATTATCCAATGACGATTTGTACAATCTCTCTGACCGTGGTATAATATTGTGTACGTATTGTTTTGAAAATGCCTCTGCGGCGCAAATGTGAACAGACAGGAGAAGATGCTATGGGTAAGAAATGTGTCGCCTATGTTGGCACATATACGCGAGGGAGCGGCCAGGGTATTTATATCTACGATGTGAATGTGGAAGAAGGCACCATGAAGAAGCGGAAAAGCGTTCCGGTCCGGAACTCTGCCTACCTGTGTCTCTCCGCCAACGGGAAATATCTGTACTCTGTTGTGGATGACGGCGTTGTCGGCTTTGCCATCGGTGCTGACGGGGATCTGACCTATATCAACGAGATTGATATCGACGGCATGCGTCCCTGCTTTATCTGCCCCGACCGGTCCGGGAAATACCTGTTTGCCGGCGGCTATTATGACGGCAAGGTAACCGTCATACGAACCCTGGAGGACGGGACGATGGACTGTCTGCTGGACGGCGTTTACCACAAGGGTACCGGCAGCGTGGCGGAGCGTAATTTCCGTCCGCATGTGAACTGCGTGAAGATGTCGCCGCACGACAAATACCTCTGTGCAGTGGACAACGGCATCGACCAGGTCAAGATCTACCAGATTACGGACGAAGGGAAGCTTCGCCTGGCAGAGACCCTTCGCTGTCCGCGTGAATCCGGCCCGAAGCGGGTGGAGTTCAGCAAAGACGGGCGGTTTCTTTACGTGCTCTGCGAACTGGCCAATGTCGTGGAGGTGTATTCCGTCAGCCACAATGGCAAGCTGCCGGTCATGGAGAGAATTCAGACGATCAGCACCACATCGGATAATGAGGACAAGCTGCATGACGCGGCCTGCGACACATGTATAACAGAGGACGGACAGTATTTGTTTACTTCTACGGCCGGTGACAATTCCCTGGCCATGTTTCATGTGGACCAGGAGACGGGTCTCCTCACAAAGGAGTTTGCCCTGCCGATCAGCGGGGAATACCCGCGGCATATTGAACTGTTCCCCGACGGGAAGCACATTGCCTGCGTCAATTACGAGTCTCAGCTGATTACGACATTCGCGATCAATTATGAGAAAAAACTGATTTTGCAGAAGGGACGCCCGAAAAAAGTGGATACGCCGAACTGTCTGCTGTTTAGGATGCTGGAAGACTGAACGGCTCACAGCGCCAGACCGCTCTGTTGTGCAGAATGCCGGATGATCTGACAGGAGAAAATTACTTTTTCATGACAGTGACACAGCCGTCAAACCGTGTTATAATCATCTGGTATGCAAATATGTGTATCAACGTTACGTATAGTTACTGATTAAGGAGGAATTGTTACGATGGCAAGAAAAATGAAGACCATGGACGGTAACACAGCTGCGGCTCATGCCTCATATGCGTTTACCGAAGTGGCGGCGATCTTCCCGATCACACCGTCATCCCCGATGGCAGAGCACACCGATGAGTGGGCCACACAGGGACGCAAGAATCTGTTTGGCCAGGAAGTGCAGATCACAGAGATGCAGTCTGAGGCAGGAGCTGCCGGTGCTGTTCACGGTTCTCTGTCTGCCGGTGCGCTGACGACTACATACACGGCTTCTCAGGGCCTGCTCCTGATGATTCCGAATATCTACAAGATCGCCGGCGAGCAGCTTCCGGGCGTGTTCAATGTTTCCGCCCGCTGCGTTGCCACGCATGCCCTGAATATTTTCGGCGACCACTCTGATGTATATGCCTGCCGTCAGACCGGCGCGGCCATGCTCTGCGAGTCTTCTGTACAGGAGGTCATGGACCTTACTCCTGTTGCCCATCTGGCGGCACTGACCGGCAAGGTCCCGTTCATCAACTTCTTCGACGGCTTCCGCACTTCCCACGAGCTGCAGAAGATTGAGACCTGGGACTATGAAGATCTGCGCGATATGCTGGATATGGATGCAGTCAATGCTTTCCGCCGCAATGCCCTGAACCCCGAGCATCCGGTTGAGAGAGGCTCCGCCCAGAATCCGGATATCTTCTTCCAGACCCGCGAGGCCTGCAATAAGTTCTATGATGCCCTTCCGGCTATCGTCCAGGAATACATGGACAAGGTCAATGCCAAGATCGGCACGGATTACAAGCTTTTCAACTACTATGGAGCACCCGATGCCGAGCATATAATCATCGCCATGGGCTCTGTCAACGAGACCATCCAGGAAACTATAGATTATCTTGCCGCACAGGGCAAAAAGGTCGGCCTTATCAAGGTACGTCTTTACAGACCGTTTGACGTAAAGGCTTTCCTTTCCGCCATTCCGAAGAGTGTCAAGAAGATCAGCGTGCTTGACAGAACAAAGGAGCCCGGTTCGCTCGGCGAGCCGCTTTACCTCGACGTCGTCGCGGCGCTGGCGCAGACCGGCGTGAAGGCGAAGGTCGTGGGCGGCAGATACGGTCTGGGCTCGAAGGACACCACCCCGGCGTCCATCTTCGCGGTTTACGAGAACCTGAAGAAGAGAGAGCCGAAGCACAACTTCACCATCGGCATCAAGGACGACGTGACCGGGCTTTCGCTGCCTGAAAAGGTCGCTCCCGACACCGCTCCCGCAGGGACCATCGCCTGCAAGTTCTGGGGTCTTGGCGGCGACGGCACCGTCGGCGCGAACAAGAACTCCATCAAGATCATCGGCGACCACACCGACAAGTTCATTCAGGCGTACTTCCAGTACGACTCGAAGAAGACCGGCGGC
>CADBNA010000163.1 GCA_902795835.1 uncultured Lachnospiraceae bacterium
CGGCCTCTGCCTGCTCTGCTGCCATGCGCTCGGCCTCTGCCTGCTCTGCTGCGATGCGCTCGGCCTCTGCCTGCTCTGCTGCGATGCGCTCGGCCTCTGCCTGCTCTGCTGCAAGGCGCTCGGCCTCTGCCTGCTGCTCTGCTGCAAGGCGGTCAGCTTCTTCCTGATCAAAATCGAGCTGATCAGCGGGAGTCTCAACGCTCTCCTCAACATATTCAGAGGATTCAACCTCTTCTACTTCTTCTGCGAAAATCATCTGAGCCGATGTTCCCATAATCATGGAAGCGGCAAGTATACCTGAAAAAACTCTTGTCCATCTCTTCATATCCTTCATCTCCTATACCTCCGTTCTTTTTTATTAGCAGTTGTCTTCCGGCAGCTGCAAACGTTTCCAGAGGGTTTAAAGAACTTCTGTCTAAATTTATCCATTCTATGGAAGATTTTATTACAGACTTCTTAAGTTGTCAATCGAAAACGCCTGCCTGGTGTGTTTTTGTGTTCCTGTTTTGTGTTTCCTTGTGAGCCTATTTCACCATATCTGCCGTCAAAGCAGGCGTCACGTATTCAAAAAGATGAGGGAAGTGAAAAAAAATGATTCCGGGCGTTCATTTTGTCCTTTTTTTCAGCACATGCTGCACGGTGACAGCCAGGGCTCCCGGCCCAATGTGACAGCCGATGGAGAGGGCCAGGGGATCTCCGTGAAGATCATAGGACGGGAAAGCCTCCTCTATCTCCTGCCTCCATCCCTCTACGACCGCGGGATCGTCCAGCCAGGACCAGGAATACGACATCTGCAGTTCTCCGGCCTTGTCATACTCTGAAAAGCGCGTCTGAATATCTTTGCGGATCGCGTCCAGCATGGTCTTGCGGGCCTGCTTTGTGCCGCGGCATTTGGCAAAGGCATCCAGCTTTTCTCCCTGGATCTGCAGAACGGGCTTCATATGAAGCACGGTGCCAACCAGAGCGACAGCCGGTGTAATGCGGCCTCCCTTTTTCAGGTATTTGAGCGTGTCCACCATAATATAGATCGAAGACTCGAATTTCTCTTCTTCCAGCCTGGCCTTAATCGCCGCGGCATCCAGTCCGTCTTCTGCGAGTTTTCCGGCATCAAGCATGGACTGGTACTGCGTCACGGAGATGCGCTGGTTATTGACAACCTGCACTTTTCCGTCATAGTCCTCCGCCAGCATCGCGGCTGTCTGACAGGATGCTGAAAGCCCGCTGGACATGGGTATATAGACCACTTCGTCATACGTCCGGAGCAGTCTGTCCCAGAGATCCGTCAGTTCTCCCGGGCTGGGCTGCGAAGTGGAAACGGATGCGCTGGGATCCGCAATCGCGCGGTAGAACTGTTCATGCGTCAGGTCCACCCCTTCGTAGCAGAGCTTTCCGTTAACCTGGAAAGGCATGGGAAGGATGTGCATCCCCAGCTCTTTCGCCATCTCCTGCGTCATACCGCTGTTGCTGTCTCCGGCAATTGCTATTCTCATCTGTATCACCTCGAACCTGTATTGAAACCTGTATTATCTGCAAATCTATAATGAAACCAATTATGTAAATATATTGAAACCAACTATGCAAAAATAATGAAACCAATTATGCAAATCAGCACAAGTCAATATCTGAAATACGACAGCCGTTCAGCCCAGCATCATCAGCATTCCTCCGACAAACAGAACTGCAGCGGCAGGCAGCGTCATCATCAGAATCGCCTGTCTTTCTTTCCCCGGCTCTATAAAACGAACGTAAGGGCCGTGTACACACCTTCGTATGATAAAACATCCGCTGTAAATAATCAATGGCGCAAAGAGTCCGTACACCATCATAGCCAGTCCGGCCTCTGTGCCGCCGACCGAAACCGTCTCCGTAATGCCCTCCTCCAGATACTCCGAAGGAAGCAGCATCTGCGTCACGGAGGAAATCAGAAGAACCAGTCCGTTGTTCAGCAGATGCAGCAGGCCGCTGTAAAACAGGTTGCCTGTTTCCAGGACCAGCCAGGCCATGATAAACCCGAGAATGGCCGGCGCAATCATCCTGACCGGCATGTAGTGTCCGATACCGAACAGCAGGCCGCTGATCAGAATGACAACCCACCTCCGGCGGATATCGTTTTTCAGTCCGCTCAGGACAACGCCCCGGTTCAGGGCTTCTTCGCATACGGCGGGCAAAACGGAAATCAGAATCAGATAGATCACATATTCCACGCCGGAAATCCCGCCAAAAAGAGAATCACTGACCTCCTGGAGCTGATCCGGCGCTATATACAGCAGAAAATAGCTGACAGCATTTTCCAGCAGATAGGTGCCGATGTAGATGACAAATACGCCAAGAACACCGATTATCGTGGGCTTTCGGACAGGAAACACTTCCCTGAGATCTGCTCCTGCGATCACGGTAAACAGAATCGATGTCCCGAGAAGAAACAGCTGCTGTATCAGGATACTGGGGATCTCCGGCACATTCAGCAGGTAGAGCGGCAGCGGCAGCACAAAATAAAAGATTCCCATGACGAGGACGAAACAGAGGATTCCCTGCCAGGCACGGAGTTTCTTTCTGTTGTTATGATATGCCGCATTTGTGTTATGATATGCCGCATTTGCATAAACCGGGGCTGCATTCCATTGGCCATAAGCCTTCTGGTATTGGTTATATGCAGTATTCGGCCTGTTATATGCGGCATTCGGCCTGTTATATGCAGCACCTGGCTGGACGTATCCGCCATTCGGCTGAACGAATACGCCATTTGACTGGCCGTTCCCCTGATTCCGGCCGTTATATGCCGGCCCGGCCTGATCATACGGCCATGGCATCTGGTTATATGCCGTGCCGTTGCTGTTATACGCATGTCCCGGCTGATTATATGCTGTCTCACCATTATATGCAGGCTGCTCCGGCGCGGCGGATGTTACATAGGATTCGTATCCCCTGGGCACACTGAACCTGAGATCATCATAATCCGGGTTGTTCCGGCTGCTCTGCCCGTCCGGGCTGTTCTGATTGTTCGGGCTGTTCTGGCTGCTCATTTTGTTCCGCTTGTTTCCTCTTCCATATCTGCAGCTGTTCACGCAGTGATCTGCGCAGCCGCTTCCTTGTCAGTTCCATTATATCCAGTTTTGTTATGTCGATCACAGTGGCCGGATTCGGATCCGGCGCCAGATAATCCCGCATGAGGGAAATCAGTTCCTGTCTCTCGCTGTCATCTTTCATGCTGATAAAATCGATCAGTATCGTCCCGGACAGCTGGCGCAGCCGGATCTGTGAGGCGATCTCCTGGGCCGCTTCCCGGTTTATCATCATCCTTGTCTCCTGCGCGCTCTTTTTTCCTGCATAGCGTCCGGTGTTCACGTCAATGGCGACAAAGGCTTCCGTCTGCTCGATGACAACAGAGCCTCCGGATCGCAGGTGAACCAGCCTGGCTGTCAGTTCCGTGAGCAGTGTCGTCATGCTGTACAGTTTATACAGAGGAAGCAGTCTGTCTTCATAGAGGCGGAGTTCCTCTTCTCCCGGCAGTGTTCCCCTGTCGTGCAGCCAGATGGCGGCTATCCTGTCGTAGATATCCGGATCATCAGTTGTGATGCCGTTCAGTTCCTCCCTTGAACAGCGCAGCAGCATCTGCATCCAGTCTTCTTCCGGCTCACGGAGGCAGGAATAGCAGGTGCGCTTTGTTCCGTACAGCTGAACATCCAGCAGCTGTGTCTCCAGTGCCAGATACTCCTCCCGGATCTCTTCTTCAGAGGCTTCTGCGGCGGCCGTCCTGGCGGTCACGCCTGTCTCCGGCGCAGCTATGGCGTGCAGGATCCTCTGCAGACGTTTTCTGTCCTCCAGCCCGAGCTTTTTCGAAAAAGAGCAGCCGCGGCCTCCGGCATGCAGTACCAGATACCGCCCTGGAAAAGACAGCTTTGTCGTCAGACGGGGCAGTTTTTCCTTCACGTCTTCTCTCTCAACCTGAACCAGAAGTTCATCTCCTGCTTTGTACTGGTGCCCCTCCGGCAGAGGGAGGAATGCCAGCTGATCCGGCTGGATCCGGACAAAAGCAGCCGAAAGGTTATTCTGGATGGAATCGATCCGGCCCAGATAGATGCCGCCCAGAAGAGACGGATGATCAAGGGAAGCCACGGACAGTTCCGCTGGCCTGCCGTTTTCTGTCAGCAGCGTGACGCGGCAGTTCTCATTCCCGATCGGCATATTGGCGATGACAAGCTTTTTAAACACGTTTTACTCCCACGGCGTCCAGAGGCACATACGTTACGCCTGCCCCTTCCGGCACGGCAGTCAGGATCTCGTCCCGATGGATGCGGATGGAGAAAGGCGGCAGTTCCGTTCCGGCGAAACCGGCCAGACTCTCCATGACCAGCTCCGGCTTCAGGTTCTGCACGCTGCCCGCCGACAGCCGCATGTGAATGGCTCTTTCGTCAGCCTGCAATGTAAAAATCCACGGACGGATATCCGTCATCTCTTCCTTTCTCTTCGTCTTGCGCATGACCGGGATTTCCGTCTGTTCCAGATACCGGCGGATACAGTCTTCTGTAAAGCCCGCTTCTTCCGGCGTCCTTAAGGGGCAGCCATCATACGAATCATCCGTCAGGGATGCGCTGCCGTCTCCTGCCGCATCCGGAAAAATCACGGTATAGTCCGCCGCGGCGACCTGGGACATGCCCTTCGAAGATTTTTCCTCCGGAATCTCGCAGACGGACAGCACGGCAAAGCCCTCTGCCATCTGTTCGTTCAGACGGCTGCAGATCTCCTCTGTGGGCATTGTCTCCCGCAGATCCAGGTCAAAATACTCCCCGGAGCTGGTCTTTCCGACCCCCAGCGGCGCGGCAAATGACATGAGCATGTGGGGACTGAAGCCGCCGGACAGCGCATACGGGATATCCGCCCGCCGGAGTGCTTTCTGAAAATAACGCATCACATCCAGGTGGCCGATGAATTTCATGGCGCCAGTTTTCGAGAATTTCACACGTATTCTCATCCGGCACCTCCGATCTCATCCGGATGGATGCCCATTTCCGCATCCATGCAGATGGTCCCTCTGTCTTTGAAGCAGACACCGTCATTCTCCGACAGGCTGATGCCGCTTTTATCTTCCGGGCTGAC
>CADBNA010000164.1 GCA_902795835.1 uncultured Lachnospiraceae bacterium
CAGTTCCTTCTCCATGTTCGCACCGTCCTGATTCCATCTCTGGAGATCCTTGGTCGGCATGGAGACGCCGACTTTCTCGCCTTCTGCCATAACCGGAACTGCCATGCTCGCGATCATAGCGCCGCAAATTGCGAGAGCTGCAAACTTCTTCATCTTCATCTGAATTCCTCCTTTTTGTTGCTCTGCTAAGCAGATAAAGTTGATTAAAAGTTTTATCAAGTTCTTTTATAAAAGCAATTTCATAATATGACGAAATCGTTTAAACGTCAATATTTTCCCGGAGTATTTCTTAATTTTTAGGTTTTATACAAAAATCGTTTCAGTTTTTTATACAAATTCACCACATTCGGTTCCGGCATCCTGGTACCGCGGTACAGATAAAAAAGGCTGCCGCACTGCGCACGGGATGTGCGAAATACAGCAGCCTCCTGCTTTTCAGGTCTCATTTACATATCAGGGTCATCAATTCCGGCCTGCTTCCTTACACGCTGCATGTGAATGTCTCTTCCATGACCGGCTCGATCGAATCGCCCGACGCATCATAGGCTTTCAGGGTAAAGCGGATTTCTGTGATCTCCTCCGGGTTAATGCCTGCCTCCTCCAGCGTTGAATTCAGGAAAAGCGCCTCCGTAAATCCGCGCGTTCCCGGCAGGGTCTCTTCGGCATAATAGGAAACGACGTCAGTGCCGTTGACCGCCGTATTCGTCCATTCGAAGGTCAGAGGCCGGTCCGTCTTGTTCTCCAGATAGCAGGAAACCATATATCCCAGAAGGGGTTCATTTTCTGTCCCCAGAATGGAAAAACGGCAGTATTCATTGTCAGCAACCGTCTGCTCGCCTGCCTCCGGTACATGAACCGCGGCCGTAATTTCTTCCGGATTCTTCCCTGTCGGATACACGGCTGCCGTCTCGCCGTCTGTCAGGAATGTCCAGTTTTCGGAATCCATGACCTGCAGGACAAGGATGATCTCATCAACGGAAGAAATGCCGCACCGTCCCAGATCCTGAACGGCAAATACGATCTCGGAATCCAGGCTCTCGCCGGGACTGACCTCGGCCGCCCACACAGGGTCCAGAATAAACCGGTTGACGTAGGTGCTTTTTGTTCCGAACAGCAATTTGGCATCTGCGTGATTGTCGCATCTGACCTTTACCCGGAAGCCGTCTGACCCCGCCTCGTATCCGGTGACCGTGACAGTACCGCTCTCGGTGTCCAGCAGCACCTGGTCTTCATCCAGATAGGCCACGCTCTCGTCCAGGATACCTTCCTGATAGCCGAGAATGCCGTAGACCGTCTCCAGCGTCGTGCGGGAGAACACCATGAAATCGCCGCCGTCATGAAGGGTCAGCGCATCTCCGTCCAGCTCATAGGGAAGGGCCGAATCCTCGGCGGTAATCGTCTTGTCATCCCAGGTCCCCTCTGATTCCTCCCCGAAGGCGGAGACCGTCAGGGTGCCGTCCTCTGAGATCACCATATACATGAGCATTCCCATCTGCTCCAGCTGTTCAATTTCTTCGCTTCCCGCGACATCATCTCCGTTCTTCATGGAAGACAGTTTCCAGACGCCTGCGAGGCTTCCCTCTTCAGATTCTGCATATACCGGCCAGCCGTTTCCCCATACGCCGAGCGCAAGTGTGAGGAAAACCGCCAGGCAGACCGCTGTCAGCTTCTTCATCATCTTTCGTTCCTCCTGTTCTTTCTTTTTTACCGTATTTTCAGAAACCGCAGTCATCTCCCGGCCGGATTCAGCCGACCTCCACCAGTTCAATCCGGAAGTTGAGTTCCTTTCCCGCCATCTCATGGTTTGCATCAAAGGTTATATTCTCTCCGTCGCACGCCGTCACGGTCACCAGGAAGGGCTGGCCCATCGCATTGGACAGATACACCTGCTGCCCGGCCGTCAGGTTTTCCGCGCCGGGCAGCTCGCTGATCTTCAGGGTAAAGACGGCATCCGGGTTCCGCAGGCCATAGGCCTCTTCCGGCATCAGGTGAATATCCACAATCTGTCCCGGCTCCATATCAACAACAGCGGCGTCAAAACCGCGGATCATCATGCCCGTGCCACAGACAAATTCCAGCGGTTCTCCCCGGTCATAGGAAGAATCAAACTGCGTGCCGTCATTGAAGGTCCCTCTGTAGTGTACACGGCAGGTCTTTCCGGCGTTTTTCCCCTCCATGATAATCTCGCGGGGACCGCCGCAGCCGCCGCAGCCTCCGCCGCAGCTGCCGCATGCCTGTCCTTCCTCCTGTCCGTCTCCTCCGCAGGAATGCGCATCGCCGTGTCCGCCGCATCCGTGTTCGCCGCAGGCATGGTCCTCCCCGTGGTGATGATCACAGTTTGTCCCGGCAGACGTCAGTCTGCCCGCAAGATACGCCTCTGCAGCGGCATCCGCATCTCCCTCAGCCCCGGAGCAGACCGTGATGCCTGCCCCGGCAAGCGCATTCTGCGCGCCCGCGCCGATTCCGCCGCAGATCAGCACATCAACACCCTGTTCAGCAAGCAGCCCCGCAAGGGCGCTGTGCCCGGCCGTACCGGAGGAAATCACCTTACCTGCCAGTATTCTGCCTTCATCCGCATCATATATCTTAAACGTTTCCGTTCTTCCGAAATGCTGGAAAACGGTACCTGTACTGCTGTCATACGTCACTGCTATTCTCATCTGTTCTGCCTCCTTAAAAATGTCAGCCAGGGGAACGGGTCTTCTGGCTGAAAATGTATGAATCACATTATACCCGAGAACGG
>CADBNA010000165.1 GCA_902795835.1 uncultured Lachnospiraceae bacterium
GGAATAGAACTTCTATTTCCCCAGGAAATACAGGTCATCACGCAGGTGGAAGAATACAAAGGACACTCATATCTGCTGTGTACTGCTCCCCTGGACTGGAATGGCATGCAGAATTATGCCGAGATGCTCGGCGGGCATCTCGCTACTATTGAGGATGAAGCTGAAGATCGCTTCCTGGGCAATCTTGCTCTTATGTATAACGCGAATGCCTACTTCGGCCTTTACCAGGATATCATAGAAACAGATGTATGGCACTGGTGTACCGGAGAGCCCGTCGAATATACAGCCTGGGCAGAGAATGAACCGAGCGATCCGGAGCATGAACTGTACGGCATGTATTTTCCGCTCGGTTATCCGAACGGCAGATGGAATGATGGAGACGGGTTCTATGCGGAAGGATACCCACCGCTCAGTTATCTGATCGAATGGGATGATGGCTCCTGTCCGGCTGTTTTGCAGCTCAGTTACCTGCAGTCTTTCTTTCTTCCGGTTTACTATAATGGACATACATATCAGCTCATCAGTTCGTATGACAGCTGGCCTAATATGGCAGTAAACCTCAGCAAACGCGGTATGCACCTCGCGACCATCACTACCTTTGAAGAGGATCAGTTCCTCAGAGATCTCGTCATCAACCTTGGTGTGCCTGAAGTCTATTTCGGACTCTTTCAGGATCGGAAAGATCCGAAAAAATGGAGATGGATTACCGGAGAAGATCTCAGCTACCAGGCCTGGGCCCTGGGAGAGCCGAATAATGGCGCTGAAGAGCCGTACGGTGCGTTCTTTCTTCCAGCCTATCCGGATGGAAGCTGGAACAACGAAACCGATAAATCCGGCGACGAGGACGTAACTGCATGTTATCTGATCGAGTATGATGATGAAGAAGGATTTGGATCATATCCTCCGGAAACAGAAAACCCAAATGCTTCTGAAGGAAAAAAAAAATGACTTCTGAAACAGAAGACTCTTCAGACGACGTCTTTCCATCAGACCCGGCAGTCATAGAAAAAGAGTATCATGAGTTTGAAGATGCCGCTGCATTTATCTGTGATTCAGTCGCCGATCTTCTGGATGCGGATGGAAATCTTGATGCATCCCTTGAAAGCTGGGCAATTGCCATAGCTGAAGCTGCGGTGGTTAAACTGAAACAGGATGGGACCGTCAGTGAATACTTTCCCGGCCAGCACAATATCGGTATCCGGTTCACCAATGGCTTTTATTACATCTGGCAGCCGCCTGTTCCCGACCGCGATTCCTCCGGCGGTACAACGCAGCTGGATATCAGTGATAATGTCAACGATTTCATTCTGGCATTTGATCCTTTTGAAAACGAAACTTTCACAGCCGGCGGCAGCCCAAGGGGCGCTCATGCGGATACCTGCCGGGGATATGTCCGCAATACGGTCAGTCCTGCCATCAGTGATACCGCCCTGTCTAATGAAAATGTTACGATCGATGCCCTGAAAGATCTTCAGAACGGAGAACTCTTCCTCTGGCACGGACATGGCGGATATGGCGCCCAGTTCGGTGTTCACCTTGCTACCGGCGAAAAACTGGAGGGTGTCAGCGCATACGCCAAAGCGCTGAAAGGCAGTATCGCCGGAGTCACCGCAGGATATCAGAATCGCGACGGTGTATATCTGGCCGTTAATGCGGATTTCTTCCGCAGCGACACAGCCTTCACCCTGGAACACGGCTTTGCCTACCTGGCCGCGTGTGAAAGCGGGTATGACGATACACTGGCAGACGCGCTGATCGATAAAGGAGCAGAAGCTGTTTTCGTAAACCGCGGCAGCGCCCCTATTAGTTCCTCATATGACTACACCATGTTCCAGTTTATTATGATCGCAATGGCCGCCGGCGAAGATGAGATCTATCACACAGCAGGGGAAGCACTGGCAATGGCTGATGCCGAAATACGCGCACGATATCTGCAGTCAGATAACTTTACCTGGCCTGCAAATGCCTCTCCGCATTATGTGAATAACCAGCTGACTGTCAATCAGGGCGTGTTTCCTGCGATTGTCGGGGATGAGACATATACACTCGTTGCGGGTGTCAAGGGGCGGCTGATGGAAGATGTCTCCGGTACTCTGCAGCCATTTTCTGCTGAAAAACTGGAACACCTGAGTGTCCGGATCGGGGATACGCAGGGACGCATAGAAGCAGACGGAACCTTCTATATCAACAAACTGATGCCCAGCGCGCAAGGCAAATCCTATACTATGGAAATCCTCTGTGACGGAAAGGTCCAGTCATCCGTGCCCGATATCATTGTAATTTCTCACAGGTTTACGGAGCTGGGAGACGTCGGCGTCTCGCTTGACGCGGAGGATCCTGTGCGAAGCGCATGTATCGCCGAGAATAACGGCATCACATACATTCTGGATGAGTACGGGGCTGCCGGTTTCGGGCTTGACCCATTCCCGGTTGACAACGCGATGTACGATTATGTCTGCTCCTTCGCCTTCTACCATGGTAAAGTCTATTACTGCTGCAAAGAAGCAGGTACCAGTGGTTACCATATGGCCCTGTATGAAGCAAACCCGGATGGCACTTCCCAGACACTTTTATATGCCCCGGATCAGGAAGAGCCTGTCCTGAATCATTTTGCTCTTCAGGGGAGTTCTCTTTACTTTGCGGAAAGAAGCGGATACGGGCCTGATGCTTCCTATGTCAGATGGTATCAGATTGACCTGAACGATTATATGATTACAGAAGTGACGGACGTCCCGGATCAGATTGAGATGGCCCTGAACGATTTTCAGGGATGCTATTTCTTCCAGGGAAACCGTATCTATGCCACAACATACACGTATGACGGCCGCAGTGATCTGATCATTGTTGAACACAGCGACGGCAGTCTGCATACATTTGTCGACAATGCCGGGACTGATATACAGCTGGAAGCCGTTATCCCGATCAGCGGCACAGATGATGACGCCTACATCTATTACAGTACAGGGGAAAACGGCTACCGGCAGTACTCGCTGTACCGAGCCTCCCTCAAAACCGGCAATGAAGAATTGATCGGCACCAGACCCGGCGTCGGAGGCGGCGGATACTTTGCCTGGTAAAGATTGATA
>CADBNA010000166.1 GCA_902795835.1 uncultured Lachnospiraceae bacterium
AATATGATTTCTGCTCATAACGCAGATTTCCGTTCATGCAGAAGTTCTAATGCTTGTGCAGATTGTTTGAAATGTTCACACAATTTCCCGACCGCAGACTTTCGCAACTGCCTGGAATATAGAGAGAAAAAGGAGATGCCGTTCTGCGCGGCATCTCCTCTATGAAGTAATTACATTTTTTATTGCAACTACCAGACAACTTCCGCTTTACGCTTGCTCAGCCGTGGCTACGATCTTGTAGTAATCACTGAAATAGCTGTACTCCGTATTTGTGGTCTGGCAGAAGGAGAGCACATCGATGCGCTGTTCGCTTTCTTTATAGAAATAGGTGAAATAGCCTTCCAGCTCCATCCCTTCAATGTCACAGGATACGTGCAGAATACGTCCGGGATAGCCGGCGACGGTGACATTCAGTGCAGAGAGGATCTCCGGACTGTCAAGTGTGCTGATAATACCCGCATCAAAGTCATCCATTTCCGCTACGAAATCATCTTCTGAAACGGCTTCCGGGAGATCTGTGTACATTGTCTCCAGGAAAGCAACCGCTTCGCCCATCTCCGCATAATAATACTTGTTGTCCTCTGCTGAAAGATCCGCGTATTCCTCTGAGAAGCTGGGAGTGACGGACAGACGGATGCCGTCAAATACGATGGTGGAATTGGAGGCGGGGTTAAATTCATTCTTTTCAACCCTCTGTACATTCAGATCTGCGAAAGCAGTGCCGGCGAGCAGCACGGCAGCCGTGCAGACTGTTATGATTCCGGATGCGATACGTGAGATTTTTTTCATTATCCTTTCCCTCTTTCCTGTTATGAATGTGCCTGTCGGTAACGTAGCTATTGTATCATAGAATGGAAGGAATTTCATCCTGTGATTTGCAGTTTGGGGCAGAATGATCAGGGCACTTTCTTTTTTGGACGGAATGGGGTATAGTAAGATTCTGTAAAACAGGAATCAGAGGAATACCATGACGTATCTTGACACGCTGAACAGACAGCAGAGAGAAGCCGTAGAACACACGGAAGGGCCGCTGCTCATACTGGCAGGCGCCGGATCGGGAAAGACCCGGGTTCTGACCTGCCGGATCGCACGGCTGATTGACACCTGCGGTGTGAATCCCTGGAATATTCTGGCTATCACGTTTACCAATAAAGCTGCCGGTGAGATGCGGGAGAGGGTCGACCGTCTGGTCGGACACGGCTCCGAGAGCATCTGGGTTTCGACCTTTCATTCCGGCTGCTGCCGGATTCTCCGCCGTTTTATCGACAGAATCGGCTATGACAACACCTTTACGATCTATGATACGGATGATTCCAGACAGGTCATGAAGGAGATCATCCGGACGCTGGAACTTGATCCCCGCGTCTACAAAGAGCGGGCGCTGCTGGCAAAAATATCCGCTGCCAAGAATAATATGATCACGCCCGATGAAATGGAGAAGGATGCGTACCGCTGGGAGCAGAAACAGCTGGTGCGCGTCTGGCGCGCCTATGAAGAGCGTATGCGGAAAAACAATGCCCTGGATTTTGACGACCTGCTCGTCCTGACAGTCCGGCTGTTCCGGGAAGCGCCTGATGTTCTCGAATACTGGCAGGAGCGGTTCCGCTACATTCTGATCGATGAGTATCAGGATACGAACACGGTGCAGTTCGCTTTTGTGAAGGCTCTGGCGGAACGCTACCGGAATCTGTGTGTAGTCGGCGATGATGACCAGTCCATCTACAAATTCCGGGGCGCGAATATCCGCAATATTCTGGATTTTGAGGAGGCTTTTCCCGGGACAAAGGTGATCCGGCTGGAGCAGAATTATCGCTCTACGCAGAATATCCTGAATGCCGCCAATGAAGTGATACGTCACAACGAAGGACGCAAGGAAAAGACCCTGTGGACAGAAAACGGAGACGGAAGCCCTGTCCGGTTCCGCCAGTTTCCCACCGGATTTGACGAGGCGCAGTTTGTGGCGGAGGAGATCGCACGCCGGTACCGCGCGGAGGGACATACCTGGCGCAGCTATGCGGTGCTCTACCGCACGAATGCCCAGTCCCGTCTCTTTGAAGAAAAGATGATTGCTGCCGGCGTGCCGTACAAGATCGTGGGCGGCGTCAATTTCTATGCCCGCAGGGAAATCAAGGACATACTGGCATATCTGAAAACCATTGACAACGGCCGAGATGACCTGGCGGTAGAGCGGGTGATCAATGTGCCAAAAAGGGGTATAGGGGAGACTTCTCTCGCCCGGGTGCGGCAGTATGCCTATGATAACGGCATCACCCTGTATGAGGCGCTGGAGCGCGCGGACCAGGTCAGCGGCATCTCCAGGGCCCTCTCCGGAATACGCAGGTTCACGGGACTGATCAGCAGACTTCGCGCGGCAGCAGTGTACCTGAATGTCGCAAAGCTCATCGAGATGATCACCGCCGAGACGGGCTATGTGGCCGAGCTGGAGGGAGAAGGAACTGACGAGGCGAAAGCCAGGATAGAGAACATCGATGAGCTGATCTCCAAGGCGGCCGGCTTTGATCAGGAGACTTCCTCCGTCAGCGATCCGCATCCGGAGGAAG
>CADBNA010000167.1 GCA_902795835.1 uncultured Lachnospiraceae bacterium
ACGTTCGGCAAGCAGGCTCAGCAGAATACAGCCGCTGCCGGTGCACAGGTCCAGAACCCGCATACCGTCCTTCAGGCGGCAAAGCGCTTCCTCTGTCAGTGTCTCCGTATCCAGCCTGGGAATCAGAACATCCGGCGTCACGAAAAACCGCCGGCCGCACAGCCAGGCTTCCCCGAGAATATACTGAACCGGTTCACGGCGTATCCGCCTCTCCAGATAGTCAAGATACAGCTGCAGGGAGGCCTGGCCGACAGGCTCTTCCGCGTGCAGCAGGTACCTCTGCCGGTCAGTCCGGCAGGCAGCCTCCATCAGCAGCCAGGCGTCGGAATCCGCCTCCCTGATGCCGTTTTCGGCCAGAGCCGTCCTCCCTGTCCGCAGGAGTTCCCGAAGAGACGGTCTTCCTGCGCTCTCAAGAGGCGGTATCAAAGCCCTGCTCCTTCTGCCACTTTTTCCAGTCAAACACAGCCTCCACAGCCGCAATTGCCACTTCTGTCTGGTCGGCATCCGGCTCTTTTGTCGTGAGTCTCTGCAGGCAGAGACCCGGTTTGCTGAGCAGGTTGACGAGGGGATGGTCAGAATTACCCGCCAGCCGGATGATCTCATAGGAGACGCCCGCAATGACCGGAATCAGGACCAGGCGCAAAACCAGACGCAGAACCCTGTCATCTGTGTAGATAAACATCAGGAAAACTGCGCTTACAATCATCACAAAGAACAGGAAGCTGGTACCGCAGCGCTTGTGTTCCCTGGAGCACTTCAGCACATTCTCAACCTTCAGCGGCAGCCCGTTTTCAATGCAGTTGATGCATTTGTGCTCTGCGCCGTGATACATGAAGGTTCTCTGGATATCCTTCATGCGGGAAATCAGAAACATATAGAGCAGGAAAATCGCCACGCGGATCAGCGATTCCAGAAAAGCCAGCAGCCAGTGTGATTCTATGACCTTTTCAAGCTGCGCGGCTGCCAGATACGGCAGCAGCATAAAGATGCCCACAGCCATTATGACAGACAGAATCAGCGTGCCGGTCATCAGCAGAGAGTCCTCTCTCTCCTTTTTCCGCTGTTCCTCCTCTGTAAGAACCTTTTTCCCGCCCCCGTCCTCTTCTTCGTCATCATAAAAGCTTGCCGAATACATCAGGCAGCGGATGCCGATCACCAGGGAATCCACAAACGCGAACATGCCCCGGATCACAGGGACCTTCATCAGTCTCTTTGCGCCGGGCAGTTCTTTGTACGTGTCAACCTTTACCTCTATCTCCCGGTCCGGTTTGCGGACCGCTATGGCATATTTTTCGCCGGCCCGCATCATGATGCCCTCTATAACCGCCTGGCCTCCAATATTGGATGATCTGTTGCTCATATCAGCTTTCTCTTCCTGTTCTGCAATAGTCAATTATAATATTATACCACAACACAGATGTGCCGTATAGCATATCTCCGGACAGAAAATGAGGGCTGAAGTATATACTCCAACCCTCTCATTTTCTCATTTTGAGCACGATTGCCCTGCGGATCAGAGACCGTACTTCCTGTTGAACTTCTCAATACGTCCGCGCGCTGTGGTAGCCTTCTGCTGTCCTGTATAGAACGGATGACACTTCGAGCAGATCTCGACATGGATATCACCCTTTGTAGAACCGACGGTAAATGTATTGCCACAGTTGCATGTAACTGTTGCTTCCTGATACTGCGGATGGATTCCTTCTCTCACTGTTATCACCTCTTCCAATTGCATACTTGCTTTCAACAGCTTGCTTATTGTATCACACACATATATCAAATGCAAGCGCTTTTTCCATCAGTCATTCCGCTTCTGTCCGGACATCAGACAATGCGCTTTTTTTTGAGCATTTCCACCAGTTCCCGGTTGGTGCGGGTATGTGCAAACATGTTCAGAATGGTCTCTCCCGCTTCCTCAGCCTTCAGTCCGTTGAGTGCCCGGCGCATGTTTCCGACCGCCTCCTGCTCGTCGGGAGTCAGCAGCAGATCCTCTCGTCTGGTGCCGGAACGGGACAGGTCAATTGCAGGGAAAACCCGTCTCTCCTGCAGCTTTCTGTCCAGGATCAGTTCCATATTGCCGGTGCCCTTGAACTCTTCGTAAACGACGTCATCCATCTTGCTTCCCGTATCCACCAGCGCGGTCGCAAGGATCGTCAGGCTGCCGCCCTCTCTCATATTCCTGGCTGCGCCGAAAAAGCGCTTCGGCATATGCAGGGCAGCGGGATCCAGACCGCCGGACAGCGTGCGCCCGCTGGCAGGGATCACCTGGTTATAGGCCCTGGCCAGACGTGTAATGCTGTCTATAAAAATGATGACATCCTTCTTCTGCTCCACCATCCTCCTGGCCCGCTCGATGGCCATCTCCGATACCCGTTTGTGATGCTCGGCCGTCTCATCGAAGGTGGAATAGATCACTTCCACATTCTTGCCGTGAACTGTCTCCCGGATATCCGTCACTTCCTCCGGCCGTTCATCAATCAGAAGAATAATGATATGCATTTCCGGATTGTTGCGGAGCACGGAACGGGCCGTATCCTTCAGAAGTGTGGTTTTGCCCGCTTTCGGCGGCGAAACGATCATGCCTCTCTGGCCTTTGCCGATCGGGCTGACCAGGTCCACGATGCGCATGGCCAGACTGCCGCCGGGCCTTTCCAGCCGGATCCTCTCATCCGGAAAAATCGGCGTCATGGACTCAAAATTGATTCTCTTCGCGCTTTCAGAAGGCGACATGCCGTTGATGGATTTTACATACAGCAGGGCCGAAAACTTTTCATTCATCGTTTTCAGCCGCGTATTGCCCCGCAGCATATCACCGGTTCTCAGACCGAACCTGCGGATCTGGGACGGCGATACATAGATGTCATTCTCACCGGGCATATAGTTATCCGACCGGATAAAACCAAACCCGTCCTGCATGACTTCCAGTATGCCGTAAACCTCGTTGCCGCTGTCCAGCTCCTGAAGTTCGGGCTTCATACTCTCCGCCGCTTCTTCCGGGTCGGTTTCCTGCGGAAGATGATCCGGTATGCGCGTTTCTGCCGAATAACCGGAAACCGGATTCATGATTTCCTCACGGTCCCGGGGCTCATAACCTTCGTTTTTCTCCGGACGGACCGGTTTTTCCTGCCGGGCGGATCTTTCCGGACGGACCGGTTTTCTTTTTGTCCGGTCTGTCTGTGTTTTCTCCGGGGCGTCCTGCTCAGGATCAGCACTGTTTTTTGTGCCTTCCCTGACCGAAGCGGGTTTCCTTTCTGTTCCGGCAGGTTTTTTGTCTGCCCCGGCGGCTTTTTTATCTGTTCCGGCAGCTTTTTTCTTCTGTCTGGGAATTGCGTTTTCTTCTTTTGCCGCTTCCGCCCGCGCGGCTTCCTCTTCTGCCCGGATTCTGTCGTTTTCATCCTCCTGCAGCATTCTCTCCACCAGCTGTTCCTTTCGCAGAGAGGAAATGCCTTTCAGACCCCGCGCCTTTGCAACGGCGCGCAGTTCTGTAAGCGGAAGAGATTCATAGCGCTCTTTCATCATAATCAGACTGTTCTCCATAGATAATGATATAGATATTGTTTTAGATAATTAATCCAGGTCAATTCTAATTTGGGTACGGGTGGGATCGACTGCCGCAGCAGTCAAAAAAGAATCTCAGATACGAACCAAATGAAGTGCGGCTAACAGGACTTGAACCTGCATGGTTGCCCAACGGGACCTAAACCCGCCGCGTCTGCCAATTCCGCCATAGCCGCGAACAAAACATGAAGCATCGGGGACTCGAACCCCGGACAACTTGATTAAAAGTCAAGTGCTCTACCACCTGAGCTAATGCTCCACAGCTGG
>CADBNA010000168.1 GCA_902795835.1 uncultured Lachnospiraceae bacterium
AAGTCTGGAACTGAATAATTGAGAACATAAAAACTAGCCAGCTTACTCACGACTGAAGTCACGAGAATGCGCCGGCTATCTTTTCAATATAGGCGTTGATAGGCGGACATCCCCGCCGACCACTACAGAGGCATACGGCCATTTTCCAGCAATCGCCAACCCCTTTTACCGATTAAAACGAGGCTGCCGCAACCTTAATTGCGACAGCCCCTTCGTCTCCTTCCTGTCTCCTTCCTGTCTCCTTCCTGTCTCCCGTCTCCTCTACAGTTTCAGCGACGTGAAACTCTCATCTCCCGTGCAGATGGCGCGGATGTAGTCGCAGCAGTGCCCGGTGTATTCGTTTGTGATCAGCCATTCGCCTTCGATCTTCCTGACAGTGAAGGAACTGATATTCAGTGCCTTGTCGCGCTCCAGCTTCAGGCCGGTGGCAGGACCGTAGATACTGACGGAGTTATTAGTTCCGGTGAAGTAATACCGCATCCACACCAGCCAGGCATCCTCGCCGGCCGGAGCCGCAAAGATAGCGGCAACGTCCATGTGCAGATCCGGAAAAGCTGCACACAAGTTCATGTAATTGTTTTCCACAGCCTGGATCCCCACAAGGGAAAAACCATTTTCGCGGCGCACCTCGATCTCATCGGCATAGATATCCCATATGCTTCCGAACATCTTGTGATTGATGATAAATTCCCAGTATCCTTTGATATAAGCACAGACGGAGTCGGCATCTTTGACTTCAATGGCCTTCAGAGCCGCCAGATCCGCATGCAGCTGCTCAGCCTGTTCCAGGCAATACGTACTCATCCGTTCTCCTCCTCCATTATCTTTGACTGCGTTTGCGGGATTTGATATTTCATGGGATTTCTGGCCGCCTCGCCAGGCATCGACGCCGGATAGGCGTCCAGAATGTTCTTACAGAAAGGCCGGGAGCCGGCTGTACGCTTCCGGATCACTTCCTGTCCGGTCACAAAGAACTCCCTTGTGATGCACCAGCGTCCGTCCACTTTCTCCACATAACACTCACACAGTCCATAGAGCTCATGCGGCGCAATGGCACTATCATCACCGCAGCCATAAACAGAAGCGCCCTCTTTGGCATATTCGCCATAATTGGTCGTCACCTGGCCAAAATGAAAGCCATGCTCCGGATCACCCTCTGCATACACCTGGATAAAGTCGATGGTATCCCGAGGGTAGCAGGAAAAAGTCGGCAGCGTCTCCACCTCAAGCGCATCATGACCACCCTCCCATGTCCCGGTACCCTCCAGCCGGGTAACCGTAGAGTCACAGTAATAGTCATAGCAAAGCCCAGCCTGATGGAAATCCCAGATCAGCTTAGTGTAGACCTCAAACTGCCGGGCTACCTGCTCCGGTTTCTCCATCGGGCAGCTGTAATAATACGTCTCCAGCTCCCTTCTGGCTTCAAGTTTCTCTTTTCGTGTCATCCCTGTTCATACCTCCTATTTTTAAATGTATCCTTCTCTCTTGGTTAATTGCGTATAATACCTGAGAACCCGCATTTTTACTGACTTTTTCGGACTTATCCGTCAACCCCATTTCGTGCAGATTTCCCGCCTTGCTCGGTTCGGGACGCAGAGGTCGCTGGTTCGAATCCAGTCACTTCGATTTTTTTGTTGCCCAAACCACGGAAGTGCAGTGTTCAAACAATACGTTGCCATTCCTTTATCGGAGAATATCAAACTGGGAAAGGCCTACATTCCCACCTTCCCCGGCTTACCCGCATTATATTTCCAGTCCAGTTCCCAGATGCACAGGTCACCCATCTGTTCGCCCACCAGCACATAACGCGCATCGCTTGTAACCGCGACGCTCCGTGCGAAGTTTTTGTACTGGCCGCGGGACAGCTGCTGCACCGGCTCGGATCCTGTCAGGTCGTAGATGCTGACCGTTCCGTCACTGAGCGCGCAGAACAATGTCCTGCCGTCCGGCCCGAACGCAAGGGCATTGACTCCTGCGCCATCAATATCGCGCTGAAATATCACACGTGCATCGTCCGAGCGCAGCACATACACGTCGCCGCAGTTTCTGAGTCCGTAATTACCGCCCACAGCGATCAGTGAACCGTCATGAGACAACGTAAGGCTGTTGAAGTGACCCAGGATAAGCTGCTTCGCTTCTTCCGGCCGGTCAAGGCGGAACTGCAGTAAATATCCGGGAGTCATCAGGTATGCCCTGCGGCAGTCCGGCGAAATACATGCGCGTAATACAGACTCCAGGCAAACTGGATCGCTATATCAAGCAGGCGCTCCCACACTTCTTCCTGCGTTCCTTCATATAGGCTTCCATCATCGATCCTGTTCTTCAGGCTTCCGTTTTCCATCTATTCCTTTCGTTCTTTGCCGGCTTCCGCAAAGAACTTTGGCTGCGGCCGTTTCATAGCCAGATCCGTATCCCAATCCTTGTGATGCACTTTCCAAACACTGCCCATGCCGCCTTTGATCGCCTCCGACTCCACGCGATAGGTTTCTAACACGAGTGTGCCTTTTGTGATCTGTTCATTGGAAATGGTGTCGGGATCCGTTTTGACCGGTACATCCGAAGCGGCCTGCAGGAACATCTCTTCCGTAATGGAATCCTTGGATATACTGAGGCTCAGGCTGTTGTCCCCGTCCCGGATTTCCGCGATGTTTTCGGTTTCAGACTCTTCCTTAAATCCCATTCCTTTTCTCTCTATTCGTATTGTATTGCAAATGATCGCAGTTTTAACAGAAAATCGAACGCTGGCACAAAGATGCCGGAGTGCGCTCTGTTTTCTTGTCTCAATGTTTCTGTTCCACGGCTGATTCTATCATTGTACTAAAATTAGTGCAATCAACATCTGTCCGTAGGCCGCCTTTCAGGGTTTTTATCAAGTTGATCATCTAAAGAATTATGGGTACTATATTATGCAGCAAGTGTACCAGTATGTGACGAAGTTGATTGACGATGTGGGGCCAAAGACAGGTCTGATTTATTCGTTCATTCTTTCTATCCTCTTTTACCATAAGAAAAGCCCACCACCCGCAGGTGATGAGCTCCGCTCATATTCTTTCCATTTATTTCCCGCTCATCAGCAGCTGGAATCCGTATTCTACAGCAGTCTGGACAATCGCTCCCATGGCAGCGCCGAGGGCTGCGGGATCCAGGCTGTTCACATACCGGAAGCCGAAAAAGCAGTAGCCCTTGTGATATTTGCCGTAAGTATCCAGGCAGCGTTTAACCTCCGCTTCCACCACTTCCGGCGGAGCGTCCTCCCGTGCGGGAAGTCCGTTGGTATCGTACCCACCTACAAAGCCGATCCTGTCGCCGTATTTCTCGATCAATCCGCAAATATCATTGCTGATCTGTACAGAGGTCCAGGCAGCCCAGCCACAGTCGATCATGTCCTCTACAATATCCTGCGCGCATCCGCAGCAATGGTAAATCGGAATGATCCCTCTCTTGATACACTCCTGTGCGAAACGCTTGTGGTGAGGTTTGATCAGTTCCCGGAACGCCTGGGGAGACATGAACAGGGAACGCTGTGTCGCAACATCGTCAAAGTAGGTGATGGTATCCGGATTCCAGTATTTGACAATGTAATCCAGAGACGCAATCTTGTAATCAGTGATCGCCTCCATCAGA
>CADBNA010000169.1 GCA_902795835.1 uncultured Lachnospiraceae bacterium
GTGGAGTTCATGGAGCTTCTCTCTCCTGTCGGACTGAAGGACGGCGTGCTGACCTGCCATGTGTGTGAACTGGGAGAGCCGGATGCATCCGGACGCCGTTCGTCCGTGGATACGGGCAGGATTGCCAAATTGCCGGCGGATACGGTGATTGCTGCCGTGGGAGAGCAGATTGATACCGGGCTGTATGAGGACGCCGGTGTCCGGATGGATGCCAAAGGCCGCCCGGTCGTCGACGCTTCCATGCAGACCACCGTCAGAGGCATCTACGCCATCGGCGACGGCAGGAGAGGGCCGGCCACGGTCGTGGAGGCGATTGCAGATGCCGCAAAGGCGGCGGCAGCGATTGCCGGCATTTCCTTTGCCGGATATGAAGAGGAGAACAGCAGCGGAGAGGAAAAGGCTTATCTGGAGAAAAAAGGACTGCTGTACAGGGATCTTTCCATACTGCCGGACACCCGGTGCCTTGGCTGTCCCACGGTCTGCGAGGTCTGCGCGGACGTCTGCCCGAACAGGGCCAATATTGCAGTCCGCGTGCCCGGAAACTGTCAGGCGCAGATTCTCCACATCGACGGCATGTGCAACGAATGCGGCAACTGTGCGGTGTTCTGTCCGTACAGCGGCAGGCCTTACAGGGATAAATTCACGCTCTTCTGGAGCGCGGAAGATTTTGAAAACAGCGAAAACGAGGGCTTCCTTCCGCTGGAGGACGGCCGGGTAAGGATCCGTCTGGACGGAACGGTACAGGATGTCCCGGCGGATGATCTGGATGGGATTTCCGCGGACGCGGCCGGCCTGATCCGGGCGGTGCTGAAGGACTACGGATATCTGACTGCGCAGTAGAGAAAGCTTCCGGCGGAAGAATCCGCAATCTGCTTTTGGCGATGGTATCATCTGCATGTGTATGGCAGCGACAGGACCTCAGGAGGTGACGGCGGTGAAAAAAAGAAAAATGACGGCGGTCGTTCATTGCGGCTCTTCCGCAGCGCGGGAAGGCAGTTGTGAATACGGCTGCACCGGCTGCGGCGCCTGTGCGGAAGCCTGCAAAAAAGAAGCAGTCGTCCTGCCGGAGGGCAGACCGGCGTATATAGACCGGGAAAAATGCGTGGGCTGCGGGCGCTGCGCAAAGGCCTGCAAGAGGCAGATCATCTCGCTGGAACCTGCCGAGAATACGATTCTTGTGCGCTGCTCCGTAAGGGCTCCGGCAAAAGAGGCCAGGGAGCAGTGCCGGAACAGCTGCATCCGCTGCGGCATCTGTGAAAAGAACTGTCCGGCAGGGGCCGTCCGGGTCCGGGATGGCGCTGCCGTGATTGACGGGGAGAAATGTCTTTCCTGCGGCATGTGCGCCGTAAAATGCCCGCAGGGAGCCATATATGATGTGAACGGAATCTTTACGGCAAAGTGAGGGGAGAGGAGGAGACCTGTATGGATGGGAAATACCAGTTTACGGTAAACGGAAAGCCGGAGTGCACATCCGAAGACAAACCGCTTCTCCGCTTTCTCAGGGATGACCTGCAGCTGTTTTCCGTAAAAGACGGCTGCAGTGAAGGCGCCTGCGGGACCTGTACGATCATCGTTGACGGAGCTGCCGTAAAATCCTGTGTCCTGACGACAAAAAAAGCAGCCGGCAGAAACATTCTGACAGTCGAAGGACTGAGCGACAGAGAAAAGGATGCTTTCGTGTATGCGTTCGGATCAAAGGGGTCCGTGCAGTGCGGCTTCTGCATTCCCGGAATGGTCATGGCCGGCAAGGCGCTGATTGACAAAAACCCGGATCCGTCGGAAGAGGAGATCAAAACAGCACTGCGGGGAAACTACTGCCGGTGCACGGGGTACAAGAAGATCATCGAGGGCATACAGCTGACGGCCGCCATCCTGCGGGGAGACGCCTGCATCGATCCGGATGCGGAAAAGGGAGAACACTTCGGCGTCGGCGAACGGGCCTTCCGGATCGACGTGCGCAAAAAAGTGCTTGGCTACGGCAAGTATCCGGATGACGTCGTCATGGATGGCATGCTGCACCTGTCCGCCGTCCGGACCAAGTATCCGCGGGCCAGGGTGCTGAAGATTGACACCTCGAAAGCAGAGGCGCTGGAAGGGGTGGCCGGCGTGCTGACGGCGGCGGACGTCCCGAACAACAAGGTCGGCCACATTCAGCAGGACTGGGATGTGATGATCGCCGAGGGCAGCGTCACCCGCTGTATGGGTGATGCCGTCTGCCTGGTTGCCGCCGAGACGGAAGAGATCCTGGAGAAGGCAAAGAAACTGGTAAAGATCGAATACGAAGTCCTGGAACCGGTGCGCAGCATCGCGGAAGCAATGGCTGCAGACGCGCCGAAGGTCCACAGCGCCGGGAACCTCTGTCAATCCCGCCACGTGACGCGGGGAGACGCGGCGGCTGCCCTGGCAGGCTCCGCTTACACCGTGACGAAGTCTTTTTCCACACCCTTTACGGAGCATGCCTTCCTGGAGCCGGAATGCGCCGTGGCTTTTCCCTACAAGGATGGCGTCAAGATCCTGAGTACCGACCAGGGCGCGTACGACACCCGCAAGGAAACGGCGATCATGTTCGGCTGGGAGCCGGAAAGGATTGTGGTTGAAAACCAGCTGATCGGCGGCGGCTTCGGGGGAAAGGAGGACGTGTCCGTCCAGCATATTGCCGCGCTGGCCGCCTGGAAATTCCAGCGACCGGTCAAGGCAAAGCTCAGCCGGCAGGAGTCTCTGTATTTCCATCCCAAGCGGCATGCCATGGAAGGAACTTTTACGCTGGGCTGTGACGAAAACGGGATCTTTACCGGCCTGGACTGCGAGATTTATTTTGACACAGGGGCGTATGCCTCTCTGTGCGGGCCTGTTCTGGAGCGGGCCTGTACGCATTCGGTGGGGCCCTACTGCTATCAGAACACGGATATCCGCGGGTACGGGTATTATACAAACAATCCGCCGGCCGGGGCATTCAGGGGCTTTGGCGTCTGCCAGAGCCAGTTTGCGCTGGAATCTATGATCAATCTGCTGGCGGAAAAGGTTGGCATATCGCCGTGGGAGATCCGGTACCGGAACGCGATCGAACCCGGGAAAGTGCTTCCGAACGGACAGATCGCCGACAGCTCTACCGCCCTGAAGGAGACGCTGGAAGCTGTCCGGGAGGTGTATGAGAAAAACCGGGATCACGCCGGCATTGCCTGCGCCATGAAAAATGCCGGCGTAGGCGTCGGCCTGCCGGATAAGGGGCGGGCGAAGCTGGTGATCGAGGACGGCGTCTGTGTGATTTACTGTGCCGCTTCCGATATCGGGCAGGGGTGCCTGACTGTCTTCTGCCAGGATGTGGCCGAGGCGACGGGACTGCCGCTGGCCCAGATCCGCAACGGATCGCAGAGCACGGAATTCGCGCCGGATTCGGGAACAACCTCCGGCTCGCGCCAGACGCTGCTCTCCGGCGAAGCGGTGAGAAAGGCCGCCATGCAGCTGGCGGAGGACCTGCGGGCCGCCGGCGGCGACATCCGCGCCCTGGAGGGCCGGGAATACTTCTATGAGTATTTTGAACCCACGGACAAACTGGGATCGGATAAGCCGTTCCCGAAGAGCCATATTGCCTACGGCTTTGCCAC
>CADBNA010000170.1 GCA_902795835.1 uncultured Lachnospiraceae bacterium
ATAAGAATCTGCATACAGAGTATTGTTCTTGAATACGTCACAGGACTTGATGGTCTCCATCAGTCTCTGGTCACACGGATTAACAATCGCGGAGGTAAGGCCCTGCATCATGCACATAGCTACCAGAGCGGCATCCATGATCGGACGGATGTGCTTGGGCATGCCGTTGGAGTTGTTGGACAGGCCGCCGGTGGAATTCAGGCCCATATCGGAGAACATCTTGATGGCCTCCAGAACCTCCATCTGCTTGTCCTGCATGCCTTTTACAACGATAAACAGCGGATCGAACCACAGATCGGTGGCTTCCATGCCCAGCTCCATGCCGTGCTCCAGCATGTTCTGGCAGTGCATCATACGCTCGTCATTGTCTGCAGCAATCGGGCCGTTAGAGCAAAGAGCGATGACGATAGCATCATTTGCAGCAGCAAGATCGATGTAGCTGATTCTGTCGCCTGCGTCGGCGGAGTTAACGATCGGTTTGCCCTTTGAGCGGTTGTAAACGGCGATACCGGCTTCGATGGCAGCTTTGTTGGCTGTATCCAGCGCCAGCGGAACATTGTCGAAGTTGCTCTGCAGCAGCTCGACAGCCCACTTCATCAGCTCCGGTCCGTTGTTCTCGGCCGGTCCGATGTTGACGTCCAGATAAGTGGCGCCGGCTTCCAGCTGCTCTTTTGCACGCTTCAGGATCTGTTCCGGCTCCTTGTTGTCAAATGCATGGCGGATCGCCGGGGAAATGCAGTGGATTCTCTCACCGATTGTTACAAATTTTGCCATAATTTTTCTCCTTACTAGAAAATTCTGATTTGTATAGTTTATTATACAGACATCCGGCACTTGTTGCAAGTACGGAACTGCATTCAGGCTGCCTTCCGCCAGAGCAATGAATCAAAGAGGACTGTCTCTGACCATCCCTGATGCATTCACTGTATGAATGTGGATGGTGAATTCAGAAAAAACGCCCCTTTTGATTCATTATTTTTGATTCAGAACAGTGATTCAAAAAGAACCGTCCCTTTTTGCTCTGCTCCAAAAAGAACCGTCCCTTTTTGCTCAGATCTCTCCGTTTGCCTTCATGTCTTTCAGGAACTTGACGAGCTGTACAGCCTCAAGCGGAGCGACGACGATCTTCCAGTCCGGAAGCTTGGCCTCGATATCGCCCTTCAGGACGGCAACTTTGCCGGGGATGATCAGTGTGCGGTTCTTGATCTTGTCTGCCACGTTCTCTGTGATGAAGCTGGATACAGAGGTGGAGGACAGCTTTCCTGCCGCCCAGGCTGTCAGAACGGACAGGCCGCCGGCGTCGGAGATGATCAGATTGCAGGGAACGCCGGAACGCTCCAGCTCGCCCATGACCAGGAAGTAGGTCAGAGCAAAGTCGACGGTGGTGATGCAGACGGAGTTCTCGTCGGCGCCGTTGACCGGGTAGATGCCAGGAGCAACCTTCATCGGCTTCTGCGGATCGGTGAACAGGTTCTGGCGCAGGCCGTACAGCGGCAGGGCCATTGCATAGTCCATCTCATCCACTACGACGATTGAGCCGTATTTCATGGTAAACAGGGCTACCAGAGCTTCCTGCATGGCCTTGTCGTCTGCCAGACGGTTGACATTGACGATGGACGGATAACCGAAGGTACGGTCATTGTCCTTCAGAGCTGCGCGGCGGACAACGACGGCTGCCTCGAAGGTATCCTTCAGGTTCGCCATGGTCACATCCAGAACCAGGTTCTTGTTGCCGAGCTTCTCAATGGCGGCAACGGTGTCATACAGCTCTTCGATGCTGGCGCCGGAGACACCCAGGACTACGCCCGCGTCTGTGGCCATCTTGCTGAACTCTTCGTAATTGGAAGCGTCAGCGCCGTCCAGAACCGGCTTGGTATCCTTGACGGCATCCAGAGCTGCCTTGGCTGCGGCTGCATCCTTTACGCCCAAGATAACCGGACGGATGGCGGCTGCCTTGGCTGCGATCTCCGCGTACTTCGCGGCATCGGTGCCCTCTTTGTAGTTCACATAGATCATCTCGGTAAACATACGCTCACCGATACGCTCGTAATCAACGGTCGGAACAGCGGCCAGGCGGCGCTCGATCTCGGCGTCGTCCATGCAGCTGCAGATGCTGGATGCATAGCGGGTCTTGTTGACGAAGGTCTTCTCATGTCTGTACAGGACAGTCTCGCCGCCCAGAGCGTACTCATTGTCGCCTGCGCCGACCTTGATGGTCTTCATCGGCGGAGCGGTAGCCTCTGACAGCTGTGCCAGAGCGTCCTCAGACATATACGGACATTTGGAAATCTCAACGGCGCCCTGGGCTACCTTCATAGAGAAAGCCATACATGTGGGGCTGCCGCACTCCTTACAGTTTTTCTTTGGAGTCAGTTTAAAAATCTGAATACCACTTAATGCCATGATTTATTATCCTCCTCTGAGCCTGGAATCACATCAGTTCTTTGACCATTTTGGCAACTGTCTCAACAGACTTCGGATGCTTCAGAATGACAGCATCGGAGCCGGAAACCAGACAGGCAACAGCCGTCTGCACTTCCATGGAGACACCTCTCTCATCAACCGGACCCCAGCCCGGAGCATCCTCTTCCGAAGCGGTGGACTCTTTTACGCCCCATGTCTCGGAAGAAACAGGTGTGATGATCGGCATCTGGAGCATCTTGTCATCCTGGCTGAGAGCTGCGGCACGGACACGGTCAAATGTGGAGATCGTGTAGTCAAAGCCGTAGCCTGCGGAAGCAGAACCGGTATTCATGACAATGCTGGAACCAGCGACACCAAGCTGAGTGATCACGACATTCAGCTGTTTTGCAAGGTTGATATCAACGGCGGATTCCGCACCGACTTTCTGCTTGTAAGCAAGTCCGCCGGCGACACCGATGGTCTTGTAGTTCTCTTCCTTTGCGGACATCAGGAGAATATTTCTGCCATCCAGCATCTCCGCGACCTTCGGAAGAAGCTCACCGTCTTTTTCAACATTCTTGCAGCCTTCAACCACCAGAGGCACATCAATAGCATCAGCAACTTCTTTGACGACTTCCAGAAGCTCTTCAATGGATTTGTTCTGTCCGTTCGGATCTCCGCCTTCCAAACGAAGAGTCACAAAATCGGCTCCGGGCATCTCTGCGGCCCTCTTTGCGATTTCAGCAAAGGTAGTGCAGCCTTCATAGTAGGCTTTTACGCCTTCCGGCTCCTCATCCAGTCCCAGATCGGAGAATTCCACACCGATCTTCGGTCCCGCACCGAGAGATCCGTCAAAGCCATAGAACGGAAGAACATTCTGGCCACCGATCTGGATCGCCTTATCGCCGGTACCAAGTTCAACAGCGTTGATGGATGCGTTGAATTTCTGTGGTTTACGATTAAACGGCATTTTTTGATTACCTCCTTGATTGAATAAAAGTGGATATATAATATAAAAATATTATCTTAGGAACAGTCGCTCCCGGACGTCCGAAACGAACGCCCGGGGCGGAATCGGGATGCAATTACAGCATCGGATCCATCTCAAGCGCCGGATGACCCTTCTCTGTCAGGAAGGCCACCAGTTCTTCCGGATCTGTGGTGATGCTGTCATCAGCAATCATATCAGCAAAGTTGTCAATGTCATACAGCTCCTTGGCTGTCTTGTTCAGGTTGTCGCGGACCTGATCCTTCAGTTCCTTCGGCATCCAGACGATACGGGCAATGCCGCCCTCGGCCTTCATGAACTTCTTGGAAGCGATGAAGTGCTTGCCGTGTCCCATGAATCCGGGTGTCTGCACGCCGCCGCCGGTCATGGAGGCCAGCTCCGGGAAGGTCATGCCCAGAGGCGTGGTGCCGGTGTACTCACGGTTGGCGATGCACACGCCGTTGGAGAACGGCTCAATACCGCAGATGCACTCGAAGCATCCGCAGGAGGTCATCGGCTTCTCCATGATGGAGTACAGGGAAACGTCTTCCAGGGCGCCCTGGGAGAGCTTCTTAACGACTTCATTGATGTCCTCATACTCACCGATGCGCTCGTCAATGACTCTCTCTTTGGTAACAATCTGGCACGGTCCGTTGTTGTCCAGCTCATAGGTAGCCTTTGCGTCAAACCATGACACGGCACC
>CADBNA010000171.1 GCA_902795835.1 uncultured Lachnospiraceae bacterium
GCCATGCTATGCTTTGTGATCATATTTGCCATACTGATACAGAAAAAATGCGGGCAGGAGGAGAGCAGAACGGCAGCCTGATGGAAAAGCCGACTTGATATCGCTATAACGATATGATATAATGACATTGCAGGGTGGCATTCATGCATCAGGAGGAGCAGAAGAATGGGAGGAGAAAACTTTGAGATGAGTGTATTCAAAAGCTATCTTCGCCAGCTTCTCGTCCAGTTGAAGGACCTGCAGAAGGCAATCAGGAACGGAGACCGTGAAAAGGCAGAGGAGATCATAGATGTCCTGATTCAGAATACGCAGGCAGGCATAGAAGATGATTAATCCAGAAAGGTGCAGGAGACCTGAGAAACCTGAACAGAATCAGCGTCAGGAAGGAAGAACCGTACGGAATCGGCGGTTCTTTTTTATAGCTGTGACTATTGACAAAACGAAATTATAATGATATCATAATGATATCAAATTTCAGTTTCAGTTGCAGCCTGACCGCTGCAGAAAGGAATGTGTCATGACTGAAAAAGTTTTGAATAACAGAAGAAACGGAATGATGGTAATGATTCTGACCATCATTGCCATTATAGCCGGCGTGGCCATGTTTATCTACGGGGCGTCACATGGGAGTGATAACATGCCCGGACTGACATTCTGGCCCGGCATCCTGCTGATAACCTTCGGCTGGATTCCTTTCCTGGGCCTGAAGGTTCTCGGCCCCAAGGAAGCTCTGGTCCTGACCCTGTTCGGGAAATACATCGGCAGTCTGAAGGATGAAGGCTTCTACTTTGTGAACCCGTTCAGCGTCAGCGTCAATCCGGCCGCCAAGACGCGTCTGGGACAGAGCGGCGATGTGGACAGTGGAAGTCATGTCAGCAAGATCCTTCTCTCAAAGGAAGAACAGAAGAAGGAAGCTGCCATCAGTAAAAAAATATCCCTGAAGGACATGACGCTGAGCAATGCCAGACAGAAGGTCAATGACGTACTGGGCAATCCCGTCGAGATTGGCGTGGCAGTTATCTGGAGGGTGCAGGATACTGCGAAAGCAGTGTTCAACGTAGACAATTACAAAGAATACCTGTCCCTGCAGGTAGACACCGCCGTGCGTGACATCGTGAAGATTTATCCCTATGATGTATCGCCGAACGTGGATACAACCGGCGACGGAAGGGCGGATGACGGCAGTCTGCGAGGCTCCACGACACTGGTAGCCGAAAGGATCCGCCAGATGATCCAGGATAAGGTCTCTCAGGCCGGCCTGGAGATCCTGGAAGCCAGAATCACTTACCTGGCATATGCGCCGGAAATCGCGGCCGTCATGCTGCAGCGGCAGCAGGCCTCCGCCGTCATCGATGCCCGTAAGATGATCGTAGACGGTGCCGTAGGCATGGTGGAAATGGCACTGGACCGCCTGAAAGAGAACGGCACAGTTGAACTGGACGAAGAACGCAAGGCGGCAATGGTTTCCAACCTGCTGGTCGTGCTCTGCGGCAATCATGACGCCCAGCCGGTAGTGAATTCCGGAAGCCTGTACTAAGGAGTCAAAAGAGACGGTTCTCTTTATGTATGTCTAAGATTTGATATTCGACAGGTTCCTTTTGACCTCCGGGAGAGTGAAGTATGTCTAAAAAACAAGTGCCTCTGCGGCTCAGCGAAAAACTGTATAATGCCATTGCAGCCTGGGCGGAGGATGATTTCCGCTCGGTCAACGGACAGATTGAGTATCTCCTGACGGAGTGTGTGAAACAGCGGAAAAAGGACGGCAAATATGTCTCAGAACATCTGGATGAGCCGCCTGAACTGGATCTGCACTGATCTGCACGGAAGCATCATGCTGAAGTGTAAAGAGGGATGTTCCGCTTGCTTTTTACTGATGCACAAAGTATGATGAGTCAGTAAAGAGCAGGCGGTTTTTGACTGTGAAACAGGCTGTCCTCCCGTCGGAGGCGGGAAAAGGAACGGCCTTCTTAAGGTGAATGTGATGAAGCATTATATCATTGCAAAATGGAAGGACGGCTGTGACAGGGAAGCCCTTACGGAGCCTGTAAGGGAGCTGTTTGAAGAGACACTGTCCATTCCGGGGATTCATGCGGTGCGTGTGAAGCCCTGCTGCGTCGGACGCAGCAATCGGTATGACATCATGATCGAGATTGAGATGGAACCGGAAGCGCTGGAGGCTTATGACGGATGCGAGCCTCACAGGAAATGGAAAGAGAACTATGGCAGCATGCTCAGCGGAAAAGTGATTTTTGACAGTGAAGACTGAGACAGAGCATAGGCAGGCTGCTTATGGCTGACGGATTGCGGATGAAGGAGTGCCCCGGCGGCAGGATATGGCGTACGTAGAGTTTGAGGATGTCAGAAAGATATACAAGGGAGATTCCATCGAGATTCCTGCTCTGTCCGGGGCCAGTTTTACGGTGGAAAAGGGTGAATTCTGCGTCATTGTGGGTGCCTCCGGCGCGGGAAAGACGACGATCCTGAATATTCTGGGCGGTATGGACACGCCTACTTCCGGAAAAGTATATCTGGCGGGAAAAGAGATATCTGCCTACAACAGCCAGAGGCTGACGGCTTACCGGCGGTTTTCTGTAGGATTTGTATTCCAGTTTTACAATCTGGTGCAGAATCTGACTGCGCTGGAGAATGTGGAGCTCGCTGCTCAGCTGGTAAAAAAGCCGATGAATCCCCGAAAAGTCTTAAAACAGGTCGGGCTGGCAGACAGGATGATGAATTTTCCGGCCCAGCTGTCAGGCGGTGAACAGCAGCGCGTGGCAATTGCCAGGGCACTGGTCAAGAATCCGAAGCTTCTGCTCTGCGATGAACCGACGGGTGCACTGGATTACCAGACGGGAAAATCAATTCTCAAGCTGCTGGATGAGACTTGCAGGAAGAGCGGGATGACTGTCATCGTGATCACGCACAACCTGGCTCTTACAGGCATGGCAGACAGGGTCATCCGGGTGAACAGCGGACGTGTGGTTGACATGTATAAAAACCCGGAAAGAGAAGACATTGATAAGATAGAGTGGTAAGAACCGGACCGGTTTCCGGAAGAGAAACAGGAGAGCAGATTAACAGCAGAATCCTGAACTGCACACAGAAGAGCGTAAAGACAGTACCCTGCATGATACACAGAAGCGCATAGAGGACAGTATCCTGTATGAGACACAAAAGACGGAAAAGAAATGTACTGCGGCTGATCACCGTCCGGGAGATTCGAAAGACTCTCGGGCGGTTTTTGGCCATTTTTGCCATTGTGGCGCTGGGTACGGGTTTCTTTTCCGGACTGCGGATCACGACGCCCGTCATGGTGCATACCGTCGACCAGTTTTACCGCCAGTACCAGCTGTTTGATTACCGGCTGGTATCAACACTGGGATGGAATGAATCGGAAGTTGAGGAAATCCGCAGACAGGATAATGTGCGGGCGGCGGAAGGCGCCTGGCAGTATGATGTCATAGTGGAAAATGAGGAAGGAGATACGGCTGTTTTCAAGGCGCATTCGCTGACATCCTCACTGAACGGAATCCGCCTGGAAGAAGGGGAGATGCCGGAGTCGGATTCCGAATGCCTCCTGGATTCCCGTAACCGCATGGGCTGTCAGATCGGCGATACGATCCGCCTGTCCGGAGATAATGACGAGGATACGACAGAGGCTTTTGCGGGGACCGAGTTTACCGTTACCGGATTTGCCGATTCGTCTCTGTATGCGAATTTTGAGAGAGGGACGACCTCCATCGGAAACGGCAGTGTTTCCGGATACCTGTACCTGCCCGCGAAGGCTTTTGTGAATGACTATTACACTGAGATTTATGTCAAGCTGGACAATGATGACGAAATCTATACAGAACAGTATGAGCAGATGCTGGATGAGGAACGGACGTCCTGGGAGGATACAGCGCAGGAAAAGGCAGATGCCCGGTACGGCCGGCTCTATGAAGAGGCAGAGACAGAGCTGGCAGATGCCCGCACGGAATATGAGGAACAGAAGGCCGACGGAGAGAAAGAACTGACGGATGCGGAGGAGGAGCTGGCAGATGCGGAGACGGAGCTGTCAGATGCGGAGCAGCAGCTGGACGATGCGGAAAAAGAGCTGAAAACCGCCGACAAAGAGCTCCGGGATGGGCGGAAAAAACTGTCTGAGAGCAAGAAAGAACTGGAGGAGGCCAGGCAGAAGCTGTCAGATGCGGAACAGGAGCTGGACGAGAATGGCCGGAAGCTGGATGAGGCAAAAGAGCAGCTGGATGCGACTGACCTGCAGCTCACACAGGGAGAAGAAGAACTGCTCCTGTCAAAACAGCAGCTTGATGATGCCTGGGCGGAGCTGGAAGACAAAAAGGCGCTGCTGGATGCGGCTGAAGCACAGCTGACGGCAGAGACCGGATCCCTGGATGCTTTTCTCTGGAACCTGGATGAGACGGATGCCTTTCTGGCACAGCAGGACGGGGAACTGGAAGATGCACGGACCCGGCTGGCGTCCGCAGATGCCTCCCTGCAGCAGACCGCGCAGGAGCTGGCAGCAGGAGAGAAGGCTCTGACGAAGCAGGAAGAGGAACTCGAAGCGGCAGCTGCTGCGGGCCTTCTGTCTCCTGAAGAGGAGCAGGCAGCCCGTATGCAGACGGCAGCGGCGAGGACGGAGTGGGAGCAGGGACAGGCCGCCTATGAAGCAGGACTGGCAGAATACCAGCGGTCTCTCGGGGAATACGAGAGAGGCCGCGCGGAATGGGAGGCGCAGCGGCCGGTCATCGAGGCCCGGCTGGCGGAAGGCCGGGCTGCCTATGACAGTCTGATGGACGGCCGTATTGCATGGGAAGCCGGGCTCGCGGAATATGAGGCGGGACTGGCTGCGTACGAACAGGGGAATGCGGAGCTGATTGCCGGCCGCGCCGCATGGGAAGAAGGCCTGGCGGAATATAACGACGGCGTGGAGCAGTATAATGCCGGCTATGAGGAATACGAAGCGGGCCTTCTGGAGTATGAAAGCGGCCTGGAGGAATACCAGAAGGGAGAAGCGGACCTCGATCAGGGCAGCAAAGATTTTGAAGAGGGACGCACGAAGTATAAAGAGAATCTGGAGAAGTACCAGGAAGGCCTGGAAGAATACCGGGAAGGCCTTGCGGATTATGAAGAGGGGAAAAAGGAATTCGACGAGGAAATCGCCGACGCAGAGGAAAAACTGGCGGACGCGGAGCAGGAATTGAACGATTTTGAGAAGCCGGATACATGGCTGCTGGAGAGAAATACCAATATTGCCTATGCCTGCTTTGAGAGTGATTCGCAGATCGTCAGGCAGATCGCCGGCGTATTTCCCGTATTTTTCCTGCTGGTTGCAGCCCTGGTCTGCATGACCACTATGACCCGCATGGTAGAAGAGCAGCGCTCACAGATCGGAGTCCTGAAGGGACTGGGCTATTCGGCATGGGATATCATGAAAAGCTTTCTGATTTATGCCGGAACGGCAGCCGCCCTAGGGTGCCTGACCGGATATGCAGCCGGCGTCGTGGTTTTCCCGGCAGTGATCTGGTATGCCGCCTACCAGATTATGTATATCCCGATTACGCTGCGGTACCTGTTTGATCCGGTCCTGCTTGCAGGGGTTATGGCGGCATCTCTGGCCTGCTCACTGGGGACCGCATACCTGTCCTGCCGCAGCGCGATGCGGGAGAGTGCGGCAAGTCTGATGCGGCCGAGGGCGCCAAAGGCGGGCAAACGGATTTTTCTGGAGTATGTTCCTCTGATCTGGAATCATCTTGGATTTATGCGGAAGGTTTCTCTCCGGAATATTTTCCGCTATAAAAAAAGACTGTTCATGATGGTGCTTGGCATCGGCGGCTGTACGGCTCTGCTGCTGACAGGCTTCGGACTGAAGGATTCCATTGCAGGCTTTGCCGGAAATCAGTTCGATACAATACAGATTGCAGACGCCGAAGTCAGCTGGCGGAACGGGGAAGGCACAGACGTGCCGGAGGAGATCCTGGAAAAAACTGCGGAACTGGGCGCTTCCTGCACCGCATACGTACGAGAGCCGTGGGACATCCTGACGGACAGACATGTAAAGAGCATAGACCTGATCGCCGTCGTACAGCCGGATGAACTGCAGGACTATTTTGTTCTGCGCAGCCCGGACGGCACGCCCCTGTCCGTTCCGGATGCGGGCGGCGCTCTGATCAGCAAGAGCATAGCAGAGCGATATGGCCTTGCCCCCGGCGATACCCTGACACTTCGCAATGAAGACATGAAAACCATGAATGTTGCCATCTGCGGCGTGTTTGAGAACTATGTATATAATTTTGTGATCATTTCCTCTGACACGCTGGCGGAAACAAAGGAAAATGTACAGGCAAACGGCGCATACGTCAATTTCCCGGAGGGTTCCGATATATATAAATGCCAGGCGGAACTGGCAAAATGCGAGCCGGTGACATCCGTCACGATTCTGAAAGAGCTCCGGGACAGACTGGCCAATATGATGTCTGCCCTCAATTATGTCGTGCTGCTTGTTATCGCAAGCGCGGCAGGTCTTGCGTTCATCGTGCTCTACAACCTGACCAACATTAATATTATCGAGAGGCTGCGCGAAATCGCAACGATTAAAGTACTCGGGTTTTTCAAAAACGAAACGTCTGCTTACATTCTCCGGGAGAACCTGATCCTGACGGCACTCGGCACGGCAGCAGGTCTGGGCATGGGGATTGCCCTGCACCGGTTCGTGATGGCCCAGGTCAGGGTAGATTTGGTGTGTTTTCCGGTTAAAATCGCCCCATTGAGCTTTCTGTGGTCCATACTGCTGACATTCGGATTTACGGCCTTTGTGAACTTCGTGATGAGTTTCCGCCTGGAGAAGATCAACATGGCCGAGTCGCTGAAGTCGGTGGAATGAGGCGGCTGATGAAAAAAGGAACGGAACCGGTGGCTTATGCAAGAGGTTACAGAACCTGTGGGTTATGAAAGAAAATAAGAAAACAGGAAACAGAAAGCGGCGCAGGAAAAAAACGGCGAGTGTTCTGCGGCCAGTGATTATCCTGATTCTGACAGTTGCTGCTGCTGCCGTCATTCTGTGGGCGCTCACGTGGCTGCAGCGGGACGCCGCGGGACCGCCATGGGAGGCAGTGCCGGGAATCGGACAGCTGTACGGACTGTTTCACCCGGATGCCTCCGGAGACGGAGCAGGCAGTTCGAAGGCCGAAACGTTCCGGGAACCATGGGAGGAGCTTCCTGTATACAGAGGAATCCCTTTTGTCCGCATCAGCGGTGACCGGCCGTTTTTTTCTGAAGAAGAGATTGAGGAGGTTTCCGGAAGCGATACTGTTCTTTCCGGAAACGGTACTGCACTATCCGAAAGCGGCACTGCATTTTCCGGAGGAGAGCCTGTTTTTCAGCCCCTGGATGAACGGGGGCGATGCGGGCCTGCCATGATGGTTGTGAGCGCGGAAACAATGCCTGCGGAAGAAAGAGAACCGATCAGCGACATTCAGCCGTCCGGGTGGATACAGGCGGAATATGGCAGCATCCATGGGGAATATCTGTATCATCGCTGCCACCTGATCGGCTATCAGCTCTGCGGTGTCAGCGCGGATGAGAGAAACCTGATCACCGGCACGCGGTATCTGAATATAACGGGAATGCAGCCCTGGGAAGACTGGGTGGCCGAGTATGTCTGCCGCACCGGGCACCATGTTCTGTACAGGGTTACACCGGTTTTCGAAGGACAGAATTTGGTGGCCGCCGGTGTCCTGCTCGAGGCGCTTGGGGTGGAAGACCCCACGTTTCATTTCTGTGTGTACTGCTTCAATGTGCAGCCCGGAATTCAGATTGATTACCGTACCGGGAAGAGCGCGGAAGAAACAGCAGCAGAAAGTAACGCGGAAGAAGCAAATCATTCTGCGCTGAGTGAAATAACCCCGGTCTATATTCTGAATACCAATTCAGGAAAATTTCACAGACCGGAATGCGCGGCTGCGCAGGAAATCGCATGGAGGAACCGGATTGAGTGGATCCGGAGCCGGGAAGAAATCTGTGAACTGGGATACACACCCTGCGGGTTCTGTGACCCATAAAACACGGATCAAAGGAGACAGTGAACCTGGTTCCCGGCTCCAGGCAGACAGAGGATGATTCCCTGATCCAAGGAGGGCGAATACTATGGATGAACGACTTGAAAAACAGCTGGCCTTTGCCCTGGAGATTGACAAAGAGAAAAATATCTTCCGGCAGACACATCTCTCAGGGCACGGAAGAAATGAAAATGATGCGGAGCATGCCTGGCACATGGCAGTGATGGCGTATCTGCTGCGGGAGTATGCCAATGAAGCGGTAGACATCACAAAGGTGATGCTGATGTGCCTGATTCACGATATTGTAGAGATTGATGCGGGGGATACCTATGCATACGATGAGGAGGGACTGAAAACCCAGAAGGCAAGGGAAGACGCCGCGAAGGAGCGGATCTTTTCCTTGCTTCCGGATGATCAGAAGGCGGAACTGACCGCACTCTTTGATGAATTTGAGGAATACCGCACGCCGGAATCGAGATTTGCCCATTCCATGGACAATCTTCAGCCCCTCCTTCTGAACAACAGTAACGGAGGCAGTGACTGGAAGGAGCATCCGGTGACCGCCGAAAATGTATACGGGAGACAGAAGAAGACCCGGCTGGGATCTGAGAAACTGTATGAGGTCACAGACCGGATCATAAAAGAGAATATCCGGAGAGGAAGCCTGCCGGAATAAATGAAGGAAAGCAGGCTGCCGTACGCAGGATGCGCTTAGCGCAGCCTGGTGCGGCAGCCCCATTTTGAAGCACCTTGCGGCAGCCTCTTTATTAAGCGCCTTACGGCCGGTTTGCGGACAGCGGTTATGAAC
>CADBNA010000172.1 GCA_902795835.1 uncultured Lachnospiraceae bacterium
ATGTCTTCAGGAGCCACATAGCGCAGATAAATATCATAGATTCTGGTGCTGTACTCCATATACAGAGCCATCCGCGGGACTGCCGTTTCAAACCCGATCCCCAGGCCCGGATCAGCGGCAAGAGCCTCAGCGGATGAAGAACTGCCGGTAAGCACTCTTCCCGGGGCCTTGCTCCTGCGTTCCTCGTTCGCTTCTTTCACCCGCTGGATCACTTCAAACAGTCTGGCCCTGCCGGGAATGCCATACGCTTTGAGAGAGGGCGATACTGCCAGGCAGATGGTCTTCTCTGTCCGGGATACATCAGCCACGACCAGATTTGTGTCAAGAGGATTCAGGTGTCTCTCCACACATTCTACTGAGGCGTAGAAAGATTTCAGATCAATTGCGATATAGGACGGTTCCGGTTCCGCAGGTTCCGGTTCTGCAGACTGTCCCGCTTCCGCAGCCATGCCCGGTCCGGACAGATAATCCGTCAGGGACATCTGTCTGTATTTTCCTCTGTCCAGCCTGACCGCACTGATGCCTGCCAGGCGGATTTTGTCTCCGCGGGCAAAGAGACCGTTTTCTCCCAGCAGCAGTTCCCGCATCAGAGAAGAGGCGACGCGCAGAATCTCATCCCTGCTGTTTGAAGAAGCCTTCAGTGTCTTCTGCCGGGAATGCCGCTGAAAACTGTCTGTCTTGACCATCACTCCGATCGTAGAGGCGTACACGCCGTCCTTCTGAAGCCGGGAAGCCACGCTTCCTGCCAGAAAAGACAGAAGAGGCGGCATTTCCCTGTCATAATTGTCAGAAGAGATATCCGTCGCTGTCGTGCGCTCATTGGAGTACCCCTTTGCCTCACTCTCTTCTGCATGCACAGCCGTGCTGCCCCGGCCGCGGGCACTGTCACAGATATATTTCCCTGTCTTTTCACCCAATATGGCCTGAAGGACGTCCAGCTCTGTATGTGCAGCGTCTCCGATTGTCCTTACGCCGATATTGCGGAGCCTGGCTGCCGTCGCCTCCCCGCATCCGAACAGTTTTTCAATGGGAAGCGGCCAGAATTTTTCAGGCAGTTCCTCCGGCCACAGGGTGTGTGTCCGGTCTGGCTTGGCAAAATCGCTGGCCGTCTTTGCCAGCAGTTTGTTCACAGAGATCCCGACATTTACCGTAAAGCCGAGTTCTTCGAAAATCCGGTGCCGGATCTCATCGGCCGCACAGACCGGATACGATGCGTCCCGGATCACCTCCCCGCAAAACAGGTTCCCGCCATCCGTCATATCCACATAGGCTTCGTCGATGGAAGCCTGCTCGACCAGAGGCGAATATCTGCGCAGGATGGACATAAACGCCCCGGAATACTTCCGATACGTCTCAAAATCTGACGGAATCAGTATCAGGCCGGGGCATTTCCGGAGTGCCTGAACAACAGGCTCTCCGGTTTCAATATGATATTTTTTGGCGGGAATCGATTTTGCCGTAATGATCCCGTGCCGGGTCTCCACGTCTCCTCCGACCGCTGAAGGAACCGTTCGCAGATCAACGGAATCCGGATTCTCCTGCAGTCTTTTCACGGCTGACCAGGAGAGAAAGGCGGAATTTACATCTATGTGAAAAATGATTTGTCTCTGTCCACTTGTCATAGTACCTGTCAAAAATGGCATGTCTAAAATGTCTGCAGGACTGCCGCCATGTGCTCAGCAAACTGTCTGTGTCCTGTTTCCGAAAAATGTACCAGGTCGCCGGTCAGGCTGATATCCCATTCTGATGCATCTGTAAAAAGCACGCGGTATTCCTCCGCCAGTGCGCGAAAGCCTCTGTTCATCTCCTGGCCTGCCCGGCAGTATCTCCGGTACAGAGGGTCTCTGATATCGGCCGATCCGGCACAGGGAGGGGCAATGACCCAGATCCCGAACCCGGTTGTGCGGGATGTCAGGAACTCCAGAAACAGCTTCATTCTGCAGACGGCGGCTTCTGCGTCCGGCATCGGGGTTTGCAGCAGGTCGTTCGTTCCCAGCATGACGGCAAAGATATCATCCGTCCCCAGCCCGGTCAGCAGCGGGCTCAGCCATTTCTCATCGTACCGCAGTTCCGGCAGGGTGCGCCCGTTCATCCCCTCCGGCACGATTATCCAGTCCGGTCCGGCCAGGGATGCGAGTATGGTTGTCCACCTTTTTCCGGAGGGGTACCGGAAATCGCCCCAGTCTGCCGGATCATATCCGTATGTATTGGAATCTCCGTAAAACAGGATTTTTCTCTTTTTATTCATTATCATTTGTGAACGAGTCAGAGAGTTTCTCATAGTCTTTCAGTGTACTGATCAGGCCTCCGACAAGTGCATCCAAAAGGGGGCTGTCTTCCGACAGTTCTTCCATGACCCATTCGTCTCCGTCTTTTTTCATTTCTACGGTAACCGTGGCTTCATAGTTTTTCTCCATGTTCCCGGTCTTTTTCCTGACAATACTCAGGATCTTCTCCTGTATCTCTTCCTCGCTTGGATTCGTGAATGACATGAAAAAAGCGTCTCCCATAAAATCGAGAATAATGTCCGAGACCGTTTTTCCGAAGTCATACGTCCGGATTGTCACGTCTACAGTCGCCGTATCGCCGTCAATCTGTTCATTCGACAGCTCATACTCAAAATCCTGGAGTTTTCCGAAAAGATCCTGCGTCAGCTCCTCGTCCAGACCTGTGATTTCGTCCAGTCCGGCTGCCGTATCCGGGGGAAATTCTTCACTGAACTCTTCGATCTCTTTTTCCCGCAGTTCTTTCAGGAACGCATCCAGAGTCTCGGCAGGGGTTGCCGCGGTTTCGGCAGATACGACGGATGTCAGCCCCATTACGAGAACAAGGAATGCCGCCAGAATTGTTTTTACATGTTTTTTCATAAATAATCTCCTGTCCTGTTATGCATGGTAGACAGCCTACAGGTCATATTCCCTGACACTGGCTCTGCTGTAATTTGCAAAATACTCATTGACGTTCATGGCCTCGCCGGTTTTTTTAAGCACAGCGACTGCCATATCCGCTCCCCCGATGCTGGTGCTGCTTCTGGAATTTGAGAAGACATACGCATTTGTATACTCTGTGCAGTGATTGATATCCGAAAGATAATTTGCTGCAATCCGCTTTGCGTCCCTCATCTCTGTCATAATAGTATCCGTTTCCTTTCAAAAAAAATTGTGATTATTCATCATGTATCTGTCTGGCAGGTTTCTGTTCCTTACTGCTGCCGTTTAATTCCGGCGCATGCGCCTTTTCCTCTTTGATCTCCCAGTGTATCAGGAAAGTCAGTGCCGCGCGCAGCGCTATGATCGCTCCCAGTATGCCGAGCTCTGTCCATTCGCGGACAACAACTGTCCGCAGCACCTCCCCTCCAAGCTTGAATTCCAGTGCAAGCGCAATGCCTTCCGCCAGCTGCAGCCGGATGGAGCTGTCCTTTTTCAGCCAGAAATAAAAACTCTTCACAGCGGTAAATACAAGGATGCAAATACCGAAAAACTCCAGAAGCGACGTTGAAAACTCTACGACATAGCGAAGTATGCTCTCTGTGCTCAGATATACTGCTTCCATATAGCCCGGCCCCCCTGCTTCTCTCAATACATTCAGCCTGCCCCCGGCAGATCATTCGGACTGCTCTTTAAGCGTGTGAATCAGGTCGGCATACGACTGCACCAGCTCGTCCTGCGTCACTTCGGCAGCGGCCTCTGCAATGGCCTCTGCGCTCGAAAGAGTTGCCGTCCCTTTATACTCGCTGTCGCGAAGCACCATCCCGAATTCCGCCAGCGAAATGGCCAGCGCTGTATTGACATCCGGAAGTTCACTGAAGTCTTCGGCCAGAACTGTTTTTTCAATCAGGTGACTGGCGGATCCGCTCTTTGCGCTGTTCACATCCTTATACCGCACGGCAACAGTGCATATATCGGTATCATTTCCGGAAGTCTCTGTTTTGCTGTATTTCAGGTCCGGAACCGATGTTTCGCTGCCGCTGCCTGCAGGAACCAGTTCATAAAGGGCTGTCACAGACTTTCCGGCGCCCGCTTCTCCCGCGTCTTTCCGGTCGTTGTTGAAGTCCTCTGCCTCCAGAATCCTGCTCTCATATCCGATCAGACGGTATTCCTGCACCAGGTCCGGATTGAACTCCACCTGGATCTTTACGTCATCCGCCATGGGGATCAGCGTACTGTCGCTTTCCTGTACCAGTGCCTTTCTGGCATCTGTCATGTCGCCGATGTAATGGTAGTTTCCATTGCCGTTTTCCGCCATCACTTCCATTTTGTTATCCTTCAGGTTCTCGGCCCCGTAGCCGAGAATTGTCAGATAAACGCCTTTCTTGCGTCCCTCCTCCACAATGCCTTTCAGGTCGCCTTCGCTGGTCTTGCCAATGTTAAAATCACCGTCGGTCGCAATGATCACCCGGTTGACGCCATCCGGTATCAGGCTGTTTTCCGCCATATCATATGCCGTATTAAGTCCCAGCGCGCCATTCGTCCCGCCGCCGGCACTTAAGAGTACCTTTGCCAGACCGTCATAGATTTTTTCTTTATCCGCGCAGTTTTCATTTTCCAGAACGACACCATTGCCGGAAGCATAATATATGAGTGAGATGCGGTCATTTTCCCCGAAATTCTCCAGCATATCCGCATAGGCGCTGAGTGCCAGCGGGAGCTTGTTGACCAGCATCATGGAGCCGGAAACATCCGTCACCAGCACAAAATTGGTATTCGGATGTTCCTGGACGTCATCCGTCCGGATGCCGATGCGGAGAAGCCTGTGATCCGCATTCCACGGGCAGATGGTATACGCCGGGGAAACCACAAAAGGAACGCCGGGATCTCTGTCAGCCGAATAGTCGAAATTGAAGTAGTTGATCAGTTCCTCAATTTTCACCTCGTCTTTCTCAATTGGGAATCCGTCCAGAATATCATACTTAACCTTGGTATAGCCGGCCGTATCCACATCAATGGAAAAGGTGGACAGCGGAGAGACAGAGACCGACCTGAACGTATTTTCATCAATGACATTATATTCTGCCGTAGAGAAGACCTCCCCGGATTCAGGCTGTTCAGCAGGTTCCGGCTGCGCAGGCTCATCAAAGGGCATAAAGTCTTCCGGCGCCGAAACAGCGCCTTCCGCGCTCTCAACGGAATAGGCAAGATCCTCCGCCTCTTCGGTCAGATACACCATATAGTCTTCCGGATCCGGCAGCACGCCGGGATGCGTCCGGTCAAATTCGTCAATGGCAGGACTCAGTTCATCCCACAGCTGATCCGCAAGATTGTCCGCATAGAGCGCAATCGCCAGAAGATACGCGTCCAGCTTCTCCTTCGGCAGATAATCCGCCTCAGCCAGAATGGAAAGCACCTTGCTTTCATACTCATTCGAATCGTTCAGTTTTATATATGCTTCTTTCAGGACGGCTTCCTTGAACCGGCTGTTCATGGTATCAATAACGGCCTGCTCCTCTTCCGGTGTCAGATTGGAACTCCAGGAGCTTCTCCTCCGCTGTTCCGCTTTACTGTTGAAATCATGCAGATCATCTGCAATTTCATCATGCTTCTTGAAGGCTTCCCGGAGAATGTCCTCCGGTGAAGGGTCCGCAAATCCCGGTACAGCGGCGCAAAAAGAGAGCATATGGGCAGCAAGCAGCCCGGCAAGAATACGACTGAGTCCTTTTTTCATCATGATCCATCCTCCCGATTACGAAACTGAGTCAACAGATTCCGTTCAATTTCATCAATACTGATCCATGAGAGAGCGGGATTTTCCCGTATTTTCCGGATTACTTCCGCGGCAACGCCCTGATACAGAGCCGCCAGTTCATTCATCGGCAGCTGGAAGAATTCCATGTCGTCCATGCTGCTGATCTCAATCACCTCGTCTCCAACCAGCAGGTAGAGGCAGTAGTCATCTTCCATCCAGCCGCAGTGAAGTTCCCAGACTGCGGTCTCCGGCAGGTGCAGCAGTGTGACTTCATCCTCATTTCTGTATTCTATATACATCTGTCCGCTCCCAAAGTGTAGTTCATTACCGGTAATGAGAAGATTTGATTTCCCCCCGCCTATAGAGAAGGGGCCTATCTCTTTCTGAGTATATCGCTTCTGCCGCCTTACTTCCAGACATTTTCGCTTTCTGCATAAAAAAGATACGCCGCCGGCACACACCGGGTGCTGTATGCAGGGCTTCTTTCGTCTTGCATTGCGATATCTGTCTGTTGTATGATGAGTAATCATGAAAAAGAAAAAAGAGAGCTTCAAAACCAATTTCACCGATCATCACATCCACGCGCCGGAAGTTCTGGAACCGCTGACACACGGCACACTCCCCCGCAATCTTCTGTTTTTGCTGAAATGGGTGATTCTGTCTGTCACAACCGGTCTCCTGCTGGGTGCCCTGGGCGCTTTTTTTTCCGCCCTGCTTCACCAGGCTGCCGTTTTCCGGGCGGATCACTGGTGGATCGTCGCGCTCCTGCCTGCCGGCGGACTTCTGCTGGTACTGTTGTACCGTCTCTGCCGCGTTTATGAAGACACCGGAACGAATCAGATCATAGGATCCATCACACAGTCAGAGGAAGTCCCTCTGCGAAAAGCCCCGCTTATTATTGCCGGTACGGCGATTACGCACCTGTTCGGAGGATCCGCTGGCCGTGAGGGAGCTGCACTGCAGATAGGCGGATGCATCGGCCAGAACATGGCCCGTGTATTCCGCTTCAATGACAGCGACCGCCGGATCCTCACCATGTGCGGTATGAGCGCAGCCTTTGCCGCACTGTTCGGCACACCGCTGACGGCGGCATTCTTTGCCATGGAGATGTCCAGCATCGGCGTCCTCTATTATGCCGCACTGGTTCCATGTGCGCTCTCCGCCCTGACAGCCGACGCTTTTGCCGCCTGGCTGGGTGCGGAGCAGGATGCTTTTTTCCTGCGTACAGCCCCTGATTTTACGATTTACCACGCAGTCATCGCCGGCATCCTGACGATTCTGTGCGCACTGTTGAGTGTGCTCTTCTGTGTGCTGCTGCACCAGACGGGCGCCCTGTTCCGCCGTCTGTTCTCAAATTCCTATCTGCGCATCGCAGTAGGCGGCGCACTGGTTGCGGCTCTGACTTTTGCCAGCCGTACAACCATCTACAATGGTCCCGGCATGGGTGTCATAGAAGAGACGCTGCACGGCAATATTCCTCTTTTTGCCTTTCTGCTGAAAATGATCTTCACCTCTCTTACGATGGGAAGCGGCTATAAAGGAGGAGAAATTGTTCCTGCCCTGTATGTAGGTGCCGCTTTCGGTGCAAGTTTTGCCAGGATTGGGGGCTTTGACCCTGCCCTCTGCGCCGCCATCGGGATGGCTGCCCTGTTCTGCGGAATTACAAACTGCCCGATCTCTTCTCTGCTCCTGTGTTTTGAACTGTTCGGATATGCCGGGATGCCGTATTACCTGCTGGCCATCGCCCTGAGCTATACTTTTTCGGGCTATTACAGTGTCTATGGGAGCCAGACAATCGTCTATTCAAAGAAAGAAAACCGCTACGTCAATCAACATGTAAAATAGAGCTTTTCCCTGTCATAACAGACAGAGCCGCAGGTCCACTCCTGCGGCTCATTTCATACGCCAATTTCCTGTATTATACTGTTTTTGTGAGAAAAACCGCTGTGCCGCCCAAATCTCACAGCGCCTGTGCCTGCCGGCATGTCATACGCTCCTTGATCTTCAGGAAAGAATCCTGGCTGAGATCATGCTCCAGCATACAGGCTTCCTGCTCTGCAGTCTCCGGTTCCACTCCGATCCGTATCAGGCTGTCCCTGAAAAAGCAATGGCGTTCGTATACTTCCTGCGCAATCTTCATGCCGGCGTCCGTCAGATGAAGAAAACGCTCTTCATCTTTGTGCAGGAGACCCGCCTTCTCCAGCTTCGTCACCGCGACCGTCACCGAAGGCTTGGTGACACGCAGCTGTCCGGCCAGATCTACAGACCGGCAATAACCCTTCTTTGTCGATACGATCAGTACCGCTTCCAGGTAATCTTCATCAGAATCATGATAGTGTGGTTTCATCTTCTACCTCCGCTGAGAAGTGTTTTTTCCTGTTATTAATTGTAAACCCTCTTAAAGATTCTGTAAATACCCGGATTTGTATTTATATATGACTAATGTTTATATGCATTATCTAATTTTTATCTTTGTGCATCTTTCCAGAGCCGTTCTCACCGGTCTTCTGCAGAAGGACCGGTTTTTTTTCTGAGAACCAGCAGCACCGCAGCCATCAGGGCAAGAGTCAGCGGCAGCGACGCCAGGGCAGCCGCACTGCCTGTCAGATGTCCCAGCACGCCGGCGGCCAGATATCCGACAGCCGATACGGCAGCCGCTGTCATGGCATAGGGAAGCTGTGTGGACACATGATTGATGTGGTTGGAATGGGCGCCTGCCGACGCCATAATCGTTGTATCGGAAATCGGTGAGCAATGATCGCCGCAGACAGCGCCGGCCAGACAGGCTGAAATGGAGATTACCAGCATTTCATAGGAATCCGGAAACACAGTGCAGACAATCGGAATCAGGATAGTGAATGTACCCCAGCTTGTGCCCGTGGAAAAGGCCAGGAAGACAGATACCAGGAAAATGACACAGGGAAGGAACATCTGCAGCGAGACGGCAGACGCATTCACCACATCACGGATAAAGCCGGCAGCACCCAGCAGCCCGGTCATTCCGGAAAGGTTCCAGGAGAGGATCAGGATAATCATCGGCGCGCACATGGACCGGAAACCGGCAGGCAGGCAGCTCATGAAGTCCTGAAAGCTCATTACTTCACGCCCCATATACAGGAAGAAAGTCACCAGAAGCGTGATCAGGCTGCCGAATACCAGTCCCCTCGCGGCATCGCATTCCGCAAATGAATTGATAAAGCCGGCCCCGGAGAAAAAGCCGCCGGTGTACAGCATTCCCAGAATACAGGTGGCAATCAGACAGATGACAGGGATTAGCAGATTGGACACCCGGGCATTCGCATGCTCATCCAGTACGTCATCTTCATCGTAGGGCCTGTCGCCGGCAGTAAACAGATCTCCCCGGGCTGCATTGTCTTCGTGCAGCTTCATGGGACCATAATCCAGCTTCAGCAGAGTAATCATAAACAGCATCAGCAGGGTTGTGAGCGCATAGAAATTGTACGGGATTGCACGGATAAACATCTGAAAGCCGTTGATATTCATCGATTCCGGCACGGCATAGGTCACGGCAGCCGCCCAGCTGGAAATGGGTGCGATTATACAGACCGGTGCGGCTGTAGCATCCAGGATATAGGCCAGTTTTGCCCGGGAGACCCGGTATTTGTCCGTGATCGGGCGCATGACGGAGCCGACCGTCATGCAGTTGAAGCCGTCATCAACAAAAATCATCAGACCCATAAAAACCGTCGCCAGCTGTGCGCCGGCACGTGTATGGATCCTGCGTCCCGCCCATTTTCCGAAAGCATAAGCGCTGCCGGAGCGGTTCATAAGGGCCACAAGGGTGCCCAGAATTGTCACAAAGACCAGGATGCCAGCATGTGAAAGATCTGTCAGATTGACCACAAGACCGCCCTCTTCATGATAGAGCATGGTATTGAAGGCCAGCTCCAGATTCCCGTTGGAATACAGCAGGGCGCCCACTGCTATGCCGATAAAGAGGGAACTGTAAACCTCCTTTGTCAGCAGGGCCAGTACTATGGCAACCACAGGCGGAAGGAGGGACAGAATCGTCGAATACGCTGCCGGCTGCCATCCCTCACCAGCTGTACCGGGGGTATGCGCCGTCACAAAAACAAGAACAATCAGAATGGCCAGCAGGCCAAGACTCAGAGGCAGGAACAATTTCTTTTTCATAATAAAATACCCTCCCAAGGTATCTGTCGCTTTGAAAAGAACTTTAACACAATAGCCCGAAAAAGTCCATGCCCTTCGAAAACTATTTTAAAAAATATAATATGGCACCGCTTTTATAAAGGCGGTTCAGCTCTGCGGACCTTCCGCAGGTATACGGCGGCAAGAAATGACACGCCGGTCATCGCCAGCAGGATGCCGGCTGTCTTCTCATCCGTCAGGACGAGCTGCTCTCTGGCTGCAATTTCACAGCCGATCGCTCCCAGAAAGAGCATACCGGCCGTGCATGACAGCAGCCATGACCGCCGGTTCCAGATGCAGACTGCGGCTCCCGCAGAGGCTGCGGCCGTCTCAGCCCGGCACAGATGCAGCAGGCCGGGGAGGGCAGAGTCCGGCAGGCATAACGGCAGGAGCAGATACAGAAGTGCCGCCATGCCGGCGGCCCCCGCCAGGGAAAGCCACCACAGATGGGAAAGGCAGCCAAATCCTTCCGCCTGTGTCTGCCAGAGACGCACATCCGTCCGCTCTGCCAGTGCTCTGGCTCCCTCTGTATAGGTACTGTTTGTCATCACAGCAGCTATATCACAGTCATAATATCTGGCTCCGGCAAAAGCCTGCTGCACAGCGTGGTTGCCGACCGGTGATGAATAGTATTTGCACTGGATGCCGTATTTCCTGCGGTGCTTCCGGGCAAGAATATCCACTCCCTGATCGCCGCTGCCGCCGATGATCTGCACGTGTGTAAAGCCCTGACGGCGAAGCATGGCAGCACATTTTTTCTCGAATTTGTAGCCGTCCATAGGGAACGCAGTTCCTTTCCTGTAACTCATGACATGCAGACAGGGCCTGCTCCATGAGTATATCATGTGCAGACCCCGTATGCAAACATTTGTTCTGTTTGTTGCCGCCGGCAGATGCCGGACCTGTCTCTTACTTCAGACCAAGCAGAGCGCTCAGCAGATCGCCGCCGTTTATCGCCGCATCATTCTGTGTGCCCGCTGCCTGCTGGCCGTCATCCTGCTGGCCGCCGCCAAACAGTGAAGACAGGGCAGACAGGAGTCCGCCGCCCTGCGGGGCGGCCTGCTGCGGAGCCTGTACACCGCTGAAAATTCCGGAAAGCAGATCGGAACCGCCGAGCAGGCTGCCTATATCGAAGGCAGAACCGCTGTTCTGCGCCGCATTTCCAGCCTGTGTCGTCGCGGACAGAGAACTCAGGACAGCCGGTGCCACGTTGCTGAGTACATTGCTGACATCCGTCTGTTTCATTCCTGCCTGGTCAGCCAGCTGGATGATGACATCGTCTTTTTTCTCGCCGAAAATATGGCCAATGATCTTGCTGCCGTCATCTGCATCCGCAGCGCTGAGCTGTTCCGGTATAGACGCCCTGTTGCTGTGCTGTGTAAGCGCACCAAGAAGCGAAGAAGCGCCGTTGGCAGAAGAAGCATTCTGCGTCAGCGATTTCAGAATGAGGGGCAGAGCCATGACAAGCAGCTTTTTGACCAGGTCATTGGATACGCCTGTATTCTGAGATACGGCATTCACAGATGAATTCTGTGTCATCGATCCCATAAGCAAACTGAGTAAATCCATAATAATACACCTCCCTTTATAGATGCAGATACAATTCTGTATAATTCATTGTACCGCAACCGGAGAAAAAAGTCAGCAGTTTTTAAAGATTAACCTCCGGAATGTCTGCAAACCCCTTTTCCAGATCGGCATCTGTCGGGATATAGTCCTTCATGCTGCCGTTATTGAAGGACTCATAAGCCGTCATGTCAAAGTATCCTGTTCCTGTCAGGCCAAAGATAATTGTCTTCTCTTCACCTGTCTCCTTACATTTCAGGGCTTCGTCAATGGCAGCGCGGATCGCATGGCTGGATTCCGGAGCTGGCAGGATGCCTTCTGTCCGGGCAAACAATTCTGCCGCCTCAAATACAGATGTCTGCTCCACTGCTCTTGCTTCCATAAAGCCGTCCGCATAAAGCTGGCTCAGGATGGGGCTCATGCCATGATAGCGAAGACCGCCTGCATGGTTGGCCGACGGAATAAAGCTGTGTCCCAGCGTATACATCTTCGCCATCGGGCAGACCTTTCCGGTATCAGCAAAGTCATAGGCGTATCTTCCGCGGGTAAAGCTCGGGCAGGATGCCGGCTCTACGGCAATAATCCGGTAATCCGCCTCACCGCGGAGCTTTTCGCCCATAAACGGGGCAATCAGTCCGCCGAGGTTGGAGCCTCCTCCGGCACAGCCGATAATCATGTCGGGCTTAATTCCGTATTTGTCACAGGCCGCCTTCACTTCCAGGCCAATGACGGACTGGTGAAGAAGGACCTGGTTCAGAACAGAGCCCAGCTCGTAGCGGTATCCCGGTGTGGTGACAGCCGCTTCAACGGCCTCGGAAATCGCGCAGCCCAGAGAGCCTGTGGTTCCGGGAAACTCTTCATTGATCTTCCGCCCGACATTGGTATCCATGGAAGGCGACGGGGTTACAGAAGCGCCGTACGTACGCATGACCTCGCGGCGGAACGGCTTCTGTTCATAAGAGACCTTGACCATATATACTTTGCAGTCAATTCCAAAGAAGGCACATGCCATGGACAGGGCAGTGCCCCACTGGCCTGCTCCGGTCTCGGTGGTCACACCTTTCAGGCCCTGTTCCTTTGCATAATAGGCCTGTGCGATGGCGGAATTAAGCTTGTGGCTTCCTGAGGTATTATTGCCCTCAAATTTGTAAAAGATATGTGCCGGCGTATCCAGCGCCTTCTCCAGGAATTCCGCATGGGTCAGCGGCGACGGGCGGTACATTTTGTAGAAGTCAAAAATGGGCTTCGGAATCGGTACATATGCCGTGTCATTATCCAGCTCCTGACGTATGAGTTCATCGCAGAAAATCGGCTGCATCTCCTCGAATGTCAGCGGTTTCAGGGTTCCCGGGTTCAGCAGCGGCGCGGGCTTGTTTTTCATATCCGCGCGGACATTATACCATTTGTCCGGAATCTCATTCTCTTCCAGATAGATCTTGTAAGGCACTTTGTAATCACTCATGACTGCTCCTCTCTCCGGTCTCTGCCGGGTCCTTTGTCAGATGTCCGGTCAGGGGCCCAGCTGTCCTGACAGGCGGCTGAATATGAAGCGCCGCTGTGCGCAGGCAGCAGATACAAAAAGAGACCCCTGTCCCACAACAGTTACTGTAGGGACAGGAGTCTCCTGAAAATCAGATACTCTCCTGCGGTGCCACCCATACTTGACGCGGTGCGCGCCCACTCATGCATACAGCCGACCTGCCTGCAGACAGCCTGGCAGCGTTTATATGCCGGATATTGTTAACGAAGATCCCTCTCCGTCTCGCTTACTATTGCATTCAGCTTGCCCTCAGAAGCCCATTCGCACAGTATTGCCTGCCGCCGTTCCACCATCGGCAGCTCTCTGGGAGACAAGGGGCTGTGTTACTCTCTCTTCCTCATCGGTTTTCATCAGTTTAGCACGGCAGTGTGAACGGGTCAATTGTTTTTTTGTTGTTGCGTTTTGAAACCAATGGATAGATGACAACATATTAATGTATAATGAGCCTTATAAGTCCCGCGCTGCTCCGCTGCTGAAGCAGGGGGAGGCTGGCCTTGATTCGGGACTGGACTCATATAATGAAAAAAGCACCGTCCCCGGCAACCAGTATGGTGCCAAAAACAGTGCTTCGTGCGCCCTCAGGGACTCGAACCCTGGACAAATAGATTAAGAGTCTACTGCTCTACCAACTGAGCTAAGGGCGCATCCTTAAGATGCTGTACAGCTGACCGCTGCAACGAGTGTATTATAGGTGATCGTATTCCAAAAAGCAAGCCTTTTTTATAATTTTTTTATTTTTGTCCGGCCGGAAATACATACTATGCCTGGAAATAATATCCCACGCCCCACTTCGTGTGCACAAACCTGGGTTCGCTCGGGTTCTCTTCGATCTTTTCGCGGAGCCGCCGGATATGCACATCCACCGTTCTCACGTCACCCGGATATTCATAGCCCCATACAATATTCAGCAGGTTTTCTCTGCTGTATACTTTGTTGGGGTTAAATACCAGCAGCTGCAGCACGTCGAATTCTTTTGCTGTAAGATTTACTTCCTTCCCGGCGATAAAGACACGGCGGCTGTCGCAGTCCATGCGCAGATCGGCAACCTCCATGATTCTCGACTGTTCTTCCGGCTGTTCCTGCTTTCTGGCCCGGCGGATGATGGCTTTGATCCTGGCTTTCACCTCCAGGATATTAAAGGGCTTTGTGATATAGTCATCGGCGCCGTATTCCAGGCCCATGATCTTGTCCATATCTTCGCCCTTGGCCGTCAGCATGATGATCGGCACATTTGAAAACTCACGGATCTGCTGGCACACCTCCAGACCGTCCATCTTCGGAAGCATGATATCCAGCAGAATAATATCATAGGCATTTTCCCTCACCATGGCCATCGCTTCTTCGCCATCATAGGCACAGTCCACTTCATAGCCATCCTGTTCCAGAGAAAACCGAATGCCCTTTACGATCAGTTTCTCATCATCTACAACCAGTACTTTTCTTGCCATTTCTCATTCCTCTGTAAGCCGTTATACTGTAATGAGCTCACGCAGCTTCTGAAAGCTCTTTGCTCCGATTCCGTCAATATTCATCAGTTCTTCCGCGGAAGAAAAACCGCCATGATCCGCCCGATACTGCAGAATCGCGTCTGCCCTGGCTTCACCGATGCCCGGCAGCGTCATCAGGCTCTCGCGGCCGGCCGTATTCAGATTCACCCTGCCGCCGGTGCCGTCAGCGTACGCAGTGCTGCCGCCGGAAACCCGGGGCAGCTGACCAGGCACCTGTGCAGAAGCCGTTTCTGTCTTTGACCACACAATGACCTGATCTCCGTCAGACAGTATCTCCGCCTGATTCAGCGCCCGGTCGTCCGCCTCTTCCGTGAGCCCGCCTGCCGCCTGAAGGGCCTGCCATATGCGGCTGCCGGCCGGAATTTCATACACGCCGGGCATCCGGACCTCACCGCATACATGGACACAGATGGTGCTCTCAGCGGCCGTTTCCAGGGCATCCGGAAGCGCATCCCTGCTGTCCGGGACAGCCCTGCCGTCTGCGGCATCGGCAGTGTCTTCCGGTCCGGAATCCGCCAGCCCGTCAGCCTGGCTGACGGATGAACTGCTGTTTATCTGATAAACCACGGACGGGCGTTTCGGGGCGCAGCCCGCAAGGACAGCCGCCAGACACAGCGCACATACTGTCCCGTGTAACCTGTTTCTTTTCCTCAATCTGCATTACCTCCTGCACGCATAAGCGGCAGGACCCCTTGCAACGCACAATAATATTGTAACGAATCCGTCAAACAAATACAAGTAAAATGTAAAAGAAAACCGGCAGGGATTCTGCCTGTTTCTATCCCGGCCGGTTTGACGAAAAAGTCATTATGCTGTTTACTGTCGCTGAACCATCCTGAATACTTTTGCCTTCTCCAGCATGCGGCTCAGCACATAGAACATGATAATATTGATGGGCAGAAGTATCAGTTCCTTCACGACACGGGCCGGAAAGATAACGGCAAAGGCACTGCCGTACAGCATGGTCAGCCAGAGCGTGTTCAGGAACATATTCACGAATACTGTCACGGTCGTGTTCGCGGCGATAATCCGCTGGATGCGGATCGGCCGCTTATAAAGAAACAGACCGTAAATCATGCCCGTCAGCACCTCACTGATCATAAAGCCGGGGAAATAGGGGCCGGTCGGTTTGACAATATATTTCAGGAAGTCAACGACTCCTCCGAAAATGGCACCGACGGCCGGTCCGAACAGCATGCCGACCAGCTCATCGACCAGGAATGCAAAACTGATCCTGATCGACTCTGTGACCTGAATGGCCAGGAACCCGAGGATAACGGCAATGGCCATCAGCATAGCCGTTACGGCCAGAGACCTGGTCTTCCTCAATTCCTGCAGGGAATCCGAAAATAAAGCAGCTATCTTCTTCATAAAAATACCTCCCTCGCAGTAGCCCTTGAACGCTACGCATAAGGAGGCAGAACCTTTATGTGTAGCAGTGGGATTCGGTTAAGAGTACCGCAAACAAAGGACCGTGTTCTTCGTCCAGCCGACTTACATCCCGCCGGCAAGCACTTAACGCACTCTTACCTACTCTGCTTCAGTATGCAATTGTAACCCGCTCTGCGGGCATCTGTATTACATGCCTATCGTACCTGAGAAGGCAGGAAAAGTCAAGTCAAAGAGAACCGTCCCTTCTGACTTCTGCAAATACGCGATCCAGTTTATCCGCCATCTCATCGATATCCGATTCCGTAATAACAAGCGGCGGAACCAGCCGGAGCACGTTCTCACCGGCGCTGATGACGACCAGGCCGTTTTCCAGTGATCTTGTACAGATCGCTCCCACACGGCAGGAATCATCCAGCTGCAGGCCCTGCATGAGCCCCTTTCCGCGGCGTTCCATGATGCAGGAATGCCTCTTTGCCAGCTCATCCAGACGCTTCTCCAGATACGGTGCAATGGCCCGCACGTGTCCGGGGATATCCATTTCCTCATACAGGCGCAGCACCTCTGCAACAGCCCTGGCTGCCAGCGGGTTGCCGCCGTAAGTGGTTCCGTGGTCTCCGGGAACCAGTGAATGCCCTGCCGTCTTCTCATTCAGGAGAAAGGCTCCTACCGGAACACCGCAGCCGAGGGCTTTTGCCGCAGTCATTATATCCGGACAGACACCGTAATCCTGACAGGCGAACATCGTGCCGGTCCGTCCCATACCGCACTGGATCTCATCCAGGATCAGAAGGATATCCCTCTCATCACAGATGGCCCGGAGTTCCTGCAGGAAGGCTGCTTCCGCAGGATAAATGCCGCCCTCCCCCTGTACTGTCTCCAGAATCACGGCACAGGTTCTGTCTGTCAGCTGTGCCTTTACGCTGGCAATATCATTGAAGTCAGCAAACCGTATGCCGCCGATCATCGGCCGGAAAGGCGTCTGATAGGACTCATGACCGGTTACAGACAGCGCTCCCATGCTGCGTCCGTGAAAGGAATGCTGCATGGCGATGATTTCATGGTCATTCCTTCCGTCTTTGAGCCAGGCATATTTCCGGGCAGCCTTGATTGCCCCCTCAATCGCCTCCGTCCCGCTGTTGGTGAAGAAGACCTTTGCCATGCCGGAGGCCTTCGTCAGTGCGGCAGACGCCTCAGCCAGCGGCACGTTGTAGTAAAGGTTTGAAGTGTGCAGGATTTTGTCAATCTGGTCCTTGAGAGCCTCATTGTATGCACGGTTGCCGTACCCGAGGGCATACACGGCAATGCCGGCGGCAAAATCCAGGTATTCCCTGCCGTCGGTGTCATACAGGCGGACGCCTTCGCCGCGTTCGAAGACGACCGGGAAGCGGTTGTAGGTATGGAGGACGTTCGCCTCTGTGATGCTGATGTATTCTTGTGTTGTCATGGGGACCTGCTTTCTCATTAAATAGTTATCGGGTGGATGGGTTTCTTTTACTGGCTGTGTTCCGTATGGTTGTATTGGTTGTATTGGTTATATCTTGGGAAATAACTGACGCCGGAAATGACAGCGGCACTGTCCAGGCTTCAGGTTCTCCGGGCACAGGAAGTTCTAACCTTCCCGCAGTTCCCTTTTTCTTCGGAAGGGGCTGAAGGCGTTCTCACTTCGTATCTTATGAAAATGACCTTCCTTTGTGCTGTGAGCCGCCGTTCACTTTCGGGAACTCCGGCAAGCCAAGAACTTCCGTGTACCCTCCGAAATTCAGCCAGGTCAGTGCTGCTGTCCTTCCCGGCTGAACTCTGGCTGAGATACTGACTTTGCGAAAATGCCTTGACTTCGGAACCGCCAGTGCACAGCCGGCGCGGATGCAGGGGATA
>CADBNA010000173.1 GCA_902795835.1 uncultured Lachnospiraceae bacterium
ATTTCTTTCAGCATCTCATTGATAGCATCGCGTGCCTGGATTCCTTCTTCACTCGTAATCACTCCGACAGAAGTATCTTCCGCGGTGCCGCAAAAACGGCTCGGGAAGCCTCCCCACTTCTTATATCTTTCTTCAAGGCCTTTTAAAGCTCTGTCATAAGCCGCTTTTGTTCTCTGATCAAAAAGCACAAAGATAATCTCATCCAGGTCCTTAGGCGAGTCCTGAACATACACACTGACAGCCCGCACTGCTGTTTCTGCAGCCTCCTCAACCGGATAGGAATACACACCGGTTGAAATGGACGGAAAAGCAATTGTGCGGATATTGTTTTTTGATGCAGTCCAAAGAGAATTCAGATAACAGTCTGCCAGTAGCCTGCTTTCCTCATGATCTCCTCCGTGCCATACCGGTCCTACTGTATGAATTACATGCCTGCATGGAAGATTATAGGCGCCTGTTATCTTTGCTTCTCCGGTCTTGCAGCCATGAAGAGTACGGCATTCTTCAAGAAGTTTCGGTCCTGCAGCTCTGTGAATGGCACCATCGACACCGCCGCCTCCAAGCAGAGAATTGTTGGCCGCATTTACAATGGCATCAACAAAATCTATTTTGGTGATGTCTCCAAGCGTGGTATGTATCATCGTATTTCCAAATCTCATAGCTTTGCTCCTCAAAATCACATGGATACGGGAAAAGTTTAGAGCGTTCAGAAAAATGTCAGCTTTATTCCGGCATCCAGATAACTTTTTTCCCGGATTTCTTCATGGCGTCCATTTCAATAACATCATACTGATACATTTCCCATTCCTCATCGTTTTCAAAATCGGACCGCTGATAGACAGCTCTTTTATTTACAGTCGCCATAGCCATTCCCATAATCGTATTCATTCTGCTTGTTTCCATGCGCACCTCCTTTTGACACGCCTTTGCTTACAAGAATATTGTAATGAAAAAACGATTCAAAAATGCGCACAATGGTTTTCCAGTTTGGAAATCTAATGCCTCGTGTTCTAAAATCTGCACGCAACCTGCAGACTTCACTTTTCAGGAAAAACCGGAACAATGCCGCCAGGATGCTAAGACTTATCTTCCACTCGATCACATCGCTCTGCATTCCGGGGATATGCCTTTGCGGCGTCTGGTTTGCGTCACCTTCGCTCCTGCCTTATTCCGGAACATACCACACCTGGACATTATTTTTAATATCCAACTTCAGCTTTCCTGCGTCTGTCAGCCAGGTCAGGTAGGAACGTACGGTACTTCCGATCAGGGCATGCTGCTCAAATGTCATGACAAGGCCATACCTTTCAAACAGTTCTTTTAGGATCTGATCAAAAGCAGACGGCCGGGAACAGAGCTTTATGATCTCATCTCCGATTTCCATCACCTTTTGCATGTTGAGCTCAGCCAGAGGCGCAATTTCCCTTGCTGCCTCCGCATGGGACGGAATAAACCAGTCTCCCTGCATGTCCCGAACCTGTTCAAGCGTTTTAAGATACGCATGGACATCCGTCAAAAATCCGATCGTATACTTCTCCAGTGTCTGCCTGCCAGACAGACAATCTGCCAGATAAACCACGTTATCGGGTGTTCTGAATCCCACCATGTCAAACGAATGCCCCGGAAGAGGAAGAATCTCCCACCCTTCCGGAACTGCAGCCTTTGTAAGAGGCATGACATCACTTGACTGTGCCATCAGAAATTTATGCCGAAGTTCCCTTGGCGGATTCCCCCCGTACAGATAGGAAGGTTCTAATACTGGATATTCTGTGAAGGCCCGTTCAATCCCCGGTGCATATATGCAGCAGCCTGTCTGAGTCTGCAGGTACCGGTTCCCACCGATATGATCTGCATGGGAATGGGTGTTATAGACCGCCTTAAGCTTCCAGCCGTTTGCATCAAGGATCCTCTTTACCTTTTTCCCGGCATCTTTGTCATTCCCACTGTCAATAAGGCAGACTTCCGCATCACCCGTTTTAACAACACCGATCTTTGCCGGACACTGTATATAAAAACAGTGTTCCGATACCTGAATCAATTCATACATGATTTTTAATCCATACCCTCGAACGTGTTCAGCGTTGCTGAAATAACAGGTTTTCCGTCTTTGCCCAGAAGAGGCGTCAGACCTCCTGCATAGCCGCTGAAATGAAACAAGTAATTAACGCCTGTTTCCTTGTCGACCCAGATCTCAGTACCTGTAAGCGACCCCTGTCCATAGACCTTTTCGAACCTGTCCTTTTTGGCCATTTTCCCTTTTTACCTCCATAGTTTTAGCAACTGCAGCCTCCAATTAATCTCCTTTTCTTCAAGTATACTGTAAAAGAATGGGACATTCAAACGAATGCCCCGTGATTGGTCGCGGATACCACGCGGCGTCCACCCCAGGACTCCATGCATCCCGGGGTTCCGGGATTGATGGTCAGATTCGTCTCCGCTTCAATGACATCGATCTGATTTCCGTGGATATGCCCCCACGGCGTCCAGTTGGGATCTCCTTCACTCTTGGCATCGGCAATGATGCACTCGATTGCCTCGCCGTCCTCAAAGTAGAATGTCACCCAGTCTCCGACTCTCCCGAACGTCTCCGTGCAGGCAATGAGATACTTGTCATCGATCATGGCCACATTTTCGGAATACACGGATCCGGCCTGTATCCAGGCAGCATGCACACGTCCCTGGTTGTATACCCAGTTCCAGGTGCCGTAATGCGGCGTGCAGGTATAGATCGTCCCCACATCGTATCCCTCATAGATCTGCGGGATGGCGATATCTCCCAGGCCGTATGCCGTGGAGCGGAACACGCCCATCCAGCCGTCATCGTAAAACCCTCCGACACGGATCTCACCCCCGGTGCCGGACTGGTCACCGGGAAGGCCGCCGTCCAGGTCACACGATGCGCCGACCAGCTGGCCCTCGCCCATATACATCTCGGTGTGCTGTGCCGCATCCCCGTGCACCCA
>CADBNA010000174.1 GCA_902795835.1 uncultured Lachnospiraceae bacterium
AACCGGAAGCACCGACGGATACGCTCTTGCCCTTCAGATCGGTGACGGACTTGATGTCGGGATTGACGGCTACGAGCTGGACGGTTTCAACATACAGGGCACCGATCACGGAGAAATTGGTGACTTTGCCCTCTTTCTCGAACAGATTGGTGCCTGCGTAGGCATAGGCCATAACATCGGACTGGCAGAAGGCCAGATCGGTTTCCTTGTCGGCCAGCTTGTTGACATTGTTCTTGGAGCCGGCACCGGTGATGGCGGTGATCTTCACGCCGATGTTGTTGCTGGCGTGCTGGGCAATGACGGTTCCGAAGGCATAATACGTTCCGCCTTCACCGCCGGTTACGAAGCGGAGATCCTTCTCGCCGCTTCCGCAGGCTGCCAGACTGAAAATCAGTGCCAGCGCCAGAATGGTTGCGATGGTTTTTTTCATGTTTTTCTCCTCCTTACACGCGCACAGACAGACGATGTCTTCTTTCGGAAAACATGCCAATACAGAACAGCACGCGATGATTGTGACCTAATTGTAACAGACAACAGAAAAAATAGCAACCGATATTTTTAATCTTTACGACTTCTTAATATATAAAAGAACAGAAAAACTGCTGCTGACTTATTGCTGCCAGTATGATAAAATAAATCGTCTGTGATTTCCGGGGAATCCTTCTGAAAGCGATTTTCCGGACGTGCTCATTTATGATTACCATTCTGACGCAATGAGGATACAGCATGATCTTCGATACACATACACATTATGACGATGCCCGATTTGAAGGGGAGCGGGAGGAAATAATCGCTTCCCTGAAAAAGGCGGGGATCGGCGGTCTGGTGGCGGTTGGGGCAGATCTTGAAAGCTCCCGCCGCAGCGTAGCTCTGGCGGAGCGCTATCCCTTTATTCGGGCAGCCGTCGGCGTTCATCCGCATGATATTGAGGAAGCCGAAGCACTGGGCGAGGAAGGCTTTCGGGCTGAGCTGGAAGCGCTGGCAAATCATTCGGCGGTCCGGGCGGTCGGCGAGATCGGTCTGGACTATCACTGGGAAGAACCGGACCGGCTTCTTCAGCAGAAATGGTTCCGCTTCCAGCTGGATTTCCTGCGGGAAAAGAAGCTGCCGGGCGTCATTCACAGCCGGGACGCGGCAGCCGATACGCTGCGTTTGATCCGGGACGCAGGCGGACAGGCGCTCTCCCTGGACATCCATTGCTTTAGCTACGAAAAAGAGATGGCACGTCTGTATCTGGATATGGGACATTATCTCGGAATCGGCGGGGTCGTCACATATAAGAATGGACGAAAGCTCAAAGAAGTGGTACAATATATGCCACTCGAGCGGATCCTGCTGGAAACGGACTGTCCGTATCTGGCGCCGGAACCGTATCGGGGGAAACGGAACGATTCCCGGCTGCTGCCTTTTGTGGTGCGGGAGATCGCCCGTCTGAAAAATACGGATGAGGAAGAGGTGGAGGCGGTCTGCCTTGAGAACGCGCTTCGCTTTTTCCGCCTGTGCAAAGAAGATTTTGTATGAAGCCTTATCTTGCGGATGTGACGAATACCATGCAGCTGTTAAAGCGGCATGAGCTGGAAGCCAAAAAGGCCTATGGCCAGAATTTTCTGGTGAGTGATGAGGTGCTGCGAAGGATCGTGGCCTGCGCCGGGATCGGAAAGGATGATACGGTGCTGGAAATCGGCCCCGGCATCGGCACTCTGACCCAGTATCTGGCAGAGGCAGCCGGCCGTGTGCTGGCAGTGGAAGTGGACCGCCGGCTGGAACCGGTGCTGGCGGAGTCCCTGGCCGGCTTTGACAATGTACAGCTGTGCTGGGCGGATTTCCTGAAGCTGGATCCGGACGAGCTGCTGCAAAACTTCGGCATTCAGCCGCCTGTCAAGGTGGCCGCAAACCTGCCGTATTATATTACGACGCCGATCCTGATGAAGCTGCTGGCGCGGCCGGATCTGTTTTCCTCCCTGACCCTGATGGTGCAGGAGGAAGTCGGTGAGCGGATGGCGGCCTCCCCCGGTGGGAAGGAGTACGGCGTACTGTCCCTCTCGGTGCAGTACTATGCGGATCCGGAACTGATGATACGCGTCCCGGCAAGCGCTTTTTATCCGCAGCCCAAGGTTTCCTCCGCGGTGGTGCGGCTGCGGGAGCGGAAAGCACCCCGCCCGGCCTGCCGGGATACGGACTATCTGTTCGCGATCATCAAAGGCGCTTTTCTGCAGCGCCGCAAGACGCTGCCCAATGCGCTGGCCGGGTATCCGCCGGCCGGTGTGGGACGGGATCAGACAGCCGCCGCGCTGGAAAAAATGGGACTTGACCCGCTGATCCGGGGCGAGCGCCTTTCTTTGGAAGAATTTGCCCGCCTGTCCGATCTGCTGAAGGAAGAGCAGAAAGAAACAGCCGCGTCCCGATAAGACGAGGAGAATGGAATGGACGATCAAGATAAAAAAGAAGTGGAACAGGAATGGGAAGCACCCCGGCGGAAGATCCGTCCGGCTGTGCTGATCCTGATCGCGGCCTGCGTCCTGGTGCTGGGAGGCGTGCTGTATTTCCTGCTCCGCCGCAATCCGACCTATACGAAGGCGGAACTGC
>CADBNA010000175.1 GCA_902795835.1 uncultured Lachnospiraceae bacterium
CCGTTCCTGCTCCAGAAGCTGTTCCTGCAGGTGAATCCGCTCCTCCAGCTCCTGATGCTTCACTCTGTTCTCGACCTCTGCAGCCTCCCTCTCCAGAGCGGTCTTCGCAGAATTGCGGGTCTGCATAATAATGACGCCGAACAGGCCGATCAGCACCAGAGCCGTCAGAGCGGACTGCAGCAGACTCCGCCGGATGATCCCCTGCGTAACCTTCGCAATCTGCTGACTGATCACGCTCTCGCGGATCAGGTATGTCAGCAGCCAGTCTGTTTCGGGCACCGGGACATAGCTCAGGGTCTCCTGAATACCATCATAGGTAAAAGAGACCGAGCCCTTTCTCCCCTCTTCAAAATCTGTGAGGAATTCCTCCAGAGATGATCCTTCATTGAATTCCGCCCGGTCCATGGCCTGCAGAAGATTGTCCTCCATAGCAAGCCCGCCCAGAACGGTATTGCTCAGGGCCACCCCGTCATGGGTATAGATATTGCAGAACGTAGTTCCCTGATTCTGAGATGACATGGAAGCGCCCTTCAGCATCACATCCATATCGATCTCCATAAAGCAGACTACCAGCTCTTCTCCGTTAAACGGGAGATGGTCGACAGGAACGGCAATGACGACCTTCTTGTCGGAACCCGACAGGTTTTTGACCGAGATCTCGGCAGACGTGATGGTGTGATAATCAAATTCATACTGGTCTATATCCGTCTGCGGCCCGAGTGCCGTATAGATCAGCCCGTTGGAATCAACAAAAGCAAACTTTTCCAGATTGAACAGCTTTTTCATGCGCGCCTGATAGGCCTGCAGATGGGCGGTATCACTGAGATCCTCATCTGTCAGCATTTCTATAGCTATTTCAATCACATTTACGTTATCGTTCAGATTGTCTTCTACCACCTGCTCCCGGCGGCCGGCCAGCTCGTCCAGGTACAGAAGGCTGACAGAGCGCACGGCCTTCTCCGTTTCACGTCTCGCAGTTCTTCCGGTCCAGATGGTTCCTGCGATCAGGATGACTGCCACCAGAATGCCGCCCAGAACGGCAAGCTTCACGGTTTCGTTTTCTTTCCTGCTCTTCATCTTGATCTTCTCCTGTCATTTACACATACTTAATAAACAGTATATCATAAAAATAAAATATCGGGGTCACATTCTTACTTATTTTGAGACAACAGCAATTAAACAGCTTCACAATCTTGAAATTCGCCGTTTACGATGGTATAGTTTCATTATGTATCTTCTAAAATACATGAATTGAGAGAGGAGAATGACGTATGAAAAAGCATTTTTCAGCTGTTTTGGCTGCAGGCCTTCTGGCCCTGGCAGTCGGTGCGGTGCCGGTACTGGCAGACACAGTGACGATCGGCGTGTATGAGCCGGCGTCCGGAGACAACGGCGCGGGCGGCAAACAGGAGACGCTGGGCATCCAGTACGCAAACAGCGTATGCCCGACGGTAGAGATCGGCGGCACGGAATATGATGTGCAGCTCGACATCGTTGACAATGAGTCTTCTAACGACAAGGGACCGTCTGCCGCTTCCAAGCTGGTGGGCGACGGCGTTTCGGTCGTGCTGGGTTCCTACGGCTCCGGCGTTTCGATCGCGGCATCTGATATCTTTAAAGAGGGAGGTGTCCCCGCCATCGGCGTCACCTGCACGAATCCGCAGGTCACGCAGGGCAACACCCACTATTTCCGGATCTGCTTCCTTGACCCGTTCCAGGGCAGCGTTCTGGCGAATTTTGCAAATAGCACCTTCGGGGCCAAGAAGGCCTATGTTCTCGCCAAGCTCGGCGATGACTATTCACAGGGCCTGGCATTCTACTTCACAAAGGCATTTGAGGAGCTTGGCGGAGAAGTTGTGAAAGCAGACTTCCCGGACGGCAACAGCGACTTCACTTCCTACATCACCGATGCAAAGAACCAGGGATGCGACGTCTTCTTTACACCGACCTCCACGGAGGCTGCCGCAAACACGATCGAGCAGGCTGCCGCACAGGGTCTGGGTATCCCGCTTCTGGCCGGCGACACCTGGGATTCCAATGTCATCCTGAATGCAGCCAAGGGCAAAGATGTGGAAATCTACGTCACGACCTTCTATCAGGAAGGCGGCGATGAAGAGTTTGACACCGGCATGAAGGAATTCATCAACTCCGATCCGACCAATCTGGCAAACAACGGCGGAGATGACACGGTAGCAGCCGTAACGGCAATGGGCTATGACGCATACTTCACGGCACTTGAGGCACTGAAGGCAGCCGGTTCGCCAGATCCTGCCGCAGTAAACGAGGCGCTCTGGACCACAACCTGCGAAGGCGTGACCGGACATATCGAGTTCGATTCTGAAAACGGCGACGCCGTGAGGGATTCCGCTTACGTAAAGACAGCAAATACCGAGACGGGTGCCTGGGACTTCGTAAGCGTCCAGACAGTCGCAGAATAAATCATATTGCTGCATTCGTCACCGTAAACTGAAATACTTTGCGGGCTGCCTCTGACGGGCAGCCCGTGTTGCTACAGGAGAAAAGATTCTATGGAATGGCTCAGCAGAAATCTTCCCTATCTGATGGCGGGCATATCCGTGGGCGGGCAATACGCGCTGATCTCGATCGGCTACACCATGGTTTACGGCATCCTCCGCCTCATCAATTTCGCACATGGTGATATCTTCATGTGTGCGGGACTCATTATGGTGTATGCGTCCACCGTCATGCCGTGGTACCTCGCCATGCCTCTCGTCATTGTCTCAACTGTTGTCATAGGCTTCCTCGTGGAAAGAGCCGCGTACAAGCCGCTCCGCTCCGCGCCCCGCATGTCGGTCATGATCTCCGCGATCGGCGTATCCTACCTGCTGCAGAACCTGGCTCTGTACATCACAGGCGGCCTTGCGCAGCAGTACCCGCCGATTCCGTGGATCTCTGACGTCATCACCGTCTTCGGTGTGACGACAAAGCGCGTCACCGTGATCACCCCTCCGCTGGTCATTCTGCTCGTCATCGGCCTCGTCTTCCTCATTCACAGGACAAAAATAGGCATGGCCATGCGCGCGGCCTCAAAGGATTTTGAAACCTCACAGCTGATGGGCATTAAAATCAACTCTGTCATCAGCTTCACTTTCATCATAGGGTCTTTCCTCGCTGCAGTCGGCAGCTTCCTGTTCTTCTCCAACTACACGGGCGTGACGCCCGTCGTCGGCGCGATGCCGGGCCTCAAGGCCTTTGTCGCTGCGGTGTTCGGAGGAATCGGATCAATCCCCGGGGCGGTGATCGGCGCTTTTATCATCGGCATCTGTGAGAATATCATCAAAGGGCTGGGCTGGACGACTTTCTCTGACGCCTTTACCTTTGCGCTCCTGATCGTTGTGCTGATCTGGAGGCCGACCGGCCTCTTCGGCGAAGCAGCCGCAGACAAGGTCTGAGAAGGGAGGACGCATCATGAGCAAAAAACAGGAAGTAACTGCAAATGTGGTCCTGATCGGCGCTTTCCTCCTTTTCCTCTTCCTGTTGGAAAGAGCTCTTCCGTCGACATCCATGCTGTTCACCGTGCTGAAAAAGGGCGCCATCTATGCGCTTGTCGCCGTATCGATGAATCTCCTGAACGGTTTTACCGGGCTCTTTTCGCTCGGCCAGGCGGGATTCATGCTGGTCGGCGCCTATACCTACGGTGTGCTGACAATTCCGGTTGCCGACCGCGCCAATGTATATATGTATTTTGACGGCGGTCTCATACAGTTCGCCCTGCATCCGATTATCGCAATTGTGCTGGCAGGCGTATTCGCCGGCTTCTTCGCCTATCTGATCGGCCTTCCGGTGCTCCGCCTGAAAAGCGACTACCTCGCCATCGCGACCCTGGGATTCGCGGAGATCATCAGGGCCATCTTTCAGTGGGACAAGCTCGGCCCGGTCACAAACGGGTCAAATCTCCTGCGCAATTATCCCAGCTACAAGAGCCTGCTCTTTTATTTCATTGCATCAGGTCTCTGCATCGCCCTCATCGTCATGCTGATTAACTCCACCTACGGGCGGGCTTTCAAGGCCATCCGCGATGACGAAGTCGCGGCGGAAGCCATGGGAATCAACCTCGCGCATCACAAACAGATCGCGTTTGTGGTGAGCTCCTTTTTTGCCGGCGTGTCCGGCGCGCTGCTGGCCATGTATCAGACCTCCGTGCAGGCAGCCATGTTCAAATCGGCCATGACCTATGAGATCCTTCTCATCGTCGTCATCGGCGGTATCGGGTCCGTCACCGGCAGCTGCATCAGTTCCTTCCTCTTTATCATTCTCTCAGAGTGGCTCCTCCGCTTCCTCGATTCGGATACGTATATCGGCAGTTTCCACGTGCCGCTTCTGCGGTCCGGCTTCCGAAAGGTCGTATTTGCCGTTATCATCATGATCATCGTGCTGTTTTTCCGGCAGGGCATCATGGGGACAAGGGAGTTCTCGGTGCGGCGCATAGCAGAACGCATCACAGGCAGGAAAGCGAAGGGAGGCAGCGGGCATGACTGATAACGTACTGAAAATCGAGCATGTCACGATGCAGTTTGGCGGCGTCGTGGCGGTGGACGATCTGAACCTTGAGGTAAACCGCGGCGAAATTGTCTCCCTCATCGGGCCTAACGGCGCGGGAAAAACCACTGCCTTCAACGTCATTACGGGCGTATATCCGCCCACGAACGGCGCCGTGTATTTCGAGGGTAATAAAATAGTTGAAAATCATCCCCGCGGAAAAATGAAGAAGCTGTATAACGGCGAACATGTGGATGATTATACGAAAACTCTCGCGCCGACCCCGGACAAAATCACAAAACTGGGAATCGCCCGCACGTTCCAGAACATCCGGCTTTTCAAAAGCCAGACCGTATTTGAAAACATCCTCATCGCGGAACATCTCCGCCGCACGAGCAATCTCTTTACCGCCACCCTTCACCTGAACGGCGCGGAAGAAAAACAGATGAGGGAAGAGGCGGACCGTCTCCTCGGCATCCTTGGCCTGGAAGACGTGCGCAACGAACCTGCCACCTCCCTGCCTTACGGAAAACAGCGCCGCCTTGAGATCGCACGGGCACTGGCTACCAAACCCAGCCTGCTGCTTCTGGATGAGCCTGCAGCCGGCATGAACCCGCAGGAGACCGTTGAGCTCACCAATTTCATCGGGCAGATCCGCGATGACTTCGGGCTTACGATCTTTATGATCGAACACCATATGGACCTTGTCATGGAAATCTCCGAGCGGATCTATGTGCTCGATTTCGGACGTCTCATCTCGCATGGAACGGCCGAAGAGGTGCAGAACGATCCCAAGGTTATCAGTGCATATCTGGGGGTGCAGGAGGATGAGTAAGCTGCTGGAAATAAAAGACTTAAACGTGACGTACGGCGGAATACAGGCCGTGCGGGGAATCAGCTTTGACGTGTCCGAGGGAGAAGTGGTTACACTGATCGGCGCAAACGGAGCCGGGAAAAGTTCAACGCTCCGGTCCATAGTGGGACTGGTCAGGCCCTCCGGCGGAAGCGTGCTGTTTCAGGGAAAAGAACTGAGCGGGCTGACTACGGAAAACATCGTGAAAAACGGCATCACTCTCGTCCCTGAAGGCAGACGCGTATTCGTCAATCTCACCGTGTATGAGAATCTGAAGATGGGGGCCTATATGAGGAAGGACAGCCTCGAAACAGACCTCAACTGGGTATACGACCTTTTCCCGCGCCTTAAGGAGCGCAGCTGGCAGAGCGCCGGCACCCTCTCCGGCGGCGAACAGCAGATGCTCGCCATCGGCCGTGCCCTCATGAGCCGCCCGAAGCTTATTATGATGGATGAGCCCTCTCTGGGACTTGCGCCAATAGTCGTCCAGGGCGTTTTCGACATCATCCGGGAGATCAACCGCCAGGGCGTCACCATTCTCCTCAACGAGCAGAACGCCAACATGGCTCTCAAGGCAGCCGACCGCGCCTATGTCATGGAAACCGGAAGCATCACCAAAACCGGCGCCGGAAAGGATCTTCTGGCGGATGAGGAGATCCGGGAGGCCTATCTGGGGAAGAAGGCGAAGAAGGGCTGAGAAAGGCTAAGTATTACTAAGTATTACTAAGCATGTGAGGTGCATATATATTCTTACGGAAAACGCTTGCGCTCTTTCTCGACGCAGCGGTACTAAGCTCAAACTTCGTGCTTACGCACTTGTTTTCGCTAAGTGCCGGCGTCTGCGAAGGTTTCCTTCAGAAGATATATGCACCTCACATGCTTTATTATATGCACCTCGCGTGTTTTTCCAGGCGATTGCGAAAGTCTGCGGGAGAGAAATTGTGTGAACATTTCAAACAATCTGCACAAGCATTAGAACTTCTGCATGAACGGA
>CADBNA010000176.1 GCA_902795835.1 uncultured Lachnospiraceae bacterium
ATTTTAATTTCCAGGTTGATACGCGGTCCCGGAGTCCGCGGATGGCTTCCCAAACTTCAAAACCCCCGTCGAAACCAGTACAAGCCCGTACGGTTAGCCGCGTCATAAGCGGCATGGCACATTTTATGTGCACATATACAGTATCACAGGGTCTCTCCCGTGTCAAGGACTATTATGTAAATCTATTCGGTATGCAGACGCTCCCTCTGTGCCTCATATAATAGCCGTTATACCAGATTGCGGACCTTAAAATCACGCTCTGCTTCCCGCCGCACATCTTTTTTCGCAATATCCGCTCTTTTGTCATAGAGCTTCTTTCCCCTGGCAAGACCGATTTCCACTTTGATCAGGGAGTTTTTGAAATAGATCTGCAGGGGAACCAGCGTATAGCCCTTTTCTGCAATTTTTCCCTTCAGCTTGCGGATCTCATTTTTGTGCAGAAGAAGCTTCCGGACACGCAGTGGATCCCGGTTGAAGATATTGCCCTTCTCATAGGGGCTGATATGCAGGCCGTACAGATACGCCTCATCATTCTCGATCCGTATGTAGGATTCTTTGATGGAGCAGCGTCCCATGCGCACGGATTTCACCTCCGTACCGTGAAGTGCAATGCCGGCTTCATATTTTTCTTCTATAAAATAATCATGGTACGCCTTTTTGTTATTGGCTACCAGCCGCGTACCTTTTTCCTTTGCCATAAACATGTCACCTCTCTGCCGGTTTTCAGCGATAAAAGAAGGCTGCCGCTTGCGCAACAGCCTGTGTCATCAGAAATTGATATTCAGCACTACAGAGAGAAGCAGGAAGACTACTGCCAGAGCAGTGGTGAGCTTTTTCAGCCTGCCCTCTTGCGAGCGGCCCTTGTTCTTGCTCCAGTATGTATCGCTGCTGGAGGCTCCCGCCAGCGCTCCGAGGCCCTGACTCTTGCCCTGCTGCATGAGAATAATCACGATCATAGCCACACAGTCAATTGCGTAAAGGATTGTAATAATTGTATGAATGACAGATGCCATTTTTAACCTCCAAACCAAAAAACTCGCAACGACTATATTAGCATAGTATATCAGAAAAGGCAAGATGAATTCCTTACAGATTCTCAAGAATAATCGTAAAGGGTCCGTCATTGACAAGGGAAACCTGCATTTCCGCGCCAAACCGTCCTGTCTCGACAACTGGCACCGTTTCCTTCGCGCGGCGGATCATGTATTCATAGAGCCGCTCCGCCGCTTCCGGATCCCCCGCGTTGGTAAAACCGGGGCGGTTCCCGCGGCTGCAGTCCGCATACAGTGTAAACTGAGACACCAGCAGCAGTTCTCCTCCCACATCCGCAAGAGAGAGATTTGTCTTGCCATTCTCATCTTCAAAGATCCGCAGGCCGAGCAGTTTTTTCAGATACCTGTCAGCCACAGCCTCCGTGTCCTCTTTTCCGACTCCGATCAGTACGAGAAACCCCCGGCCGATACTGCCGACCATCTGCCCTCCGATCGAGACGGAAGCCTTTGAAACCCGCTGTATTACCAGTTTCATTTATCATTGTCTCCTCACAGTACCTTCGACAGGAAATCCCGCAGGCGCGGATTCTCCGGATTGCTGAAGAATTCTGCCGGCGGTTTGTCTTCCTGAATCTTGCCGCCGTCGATGAACAGCATGCGGGTCGCCACCTCTCTGGCAAAGCCCATCTCATGCGTGACGACTACCATTGTCATCCCGTCACGGGCCAGTGTCTTCATCAGTTCCAGAACCTCTCCGACCATCTCGGGATCCAGCGCGCTGGTCGGCTCGTCAAAGAGAAGGACTTCCGGATCCATTGCCAGGGCCCGCACGATTGCAATTCTCTGCTTCTGACCGCCGGAGAGCATGCTCGGGTACTGGTCCGCCTTGTCGGCAAGGCCGATCCGTTCGAGCAGCTTCATGGCCTGTTCATCCGCTTCTGCCTGAGTCTTCCTCCTCAGCTTTACCGGAGCCAGCGTGATATTCCTCTTCACCGTCATGTTGGGAAAGAGGTTGAAATGCTGAAACACCATCCCCATCCTCGCGCGTATTGCATCGATCTTCCGGTCTGTGACCAGTTCGCCGTCCAGGTAGATCTCCCCGCCAGTGGGGATCTCCAGGTGTGTCAGGCATCGCAGAAAGGTGGATTTGCCGCATCCGGACGGACCCACCAGGCAGATCACGTCTCCCTTTTCGACATCGAGATCAATGCCGTCCAGGACCTTCAGGTCTCCAAAATGTTTCTCCAGCTTTTTAACGGCGATCACTCTGTCTCAGCCTCCTCTCAAAGATACCCAGCAGCCAGGTGAAAATCATAACCAGAACCAGGTAAATAGCCGCCGTCCCCAGCAGCGGGAACATGGCTTCGTAGGTACGGTTCATGATGCCCTGGGCCGCGTACAGCAGTTCCTTGCCCCCGATAACCGTAATCAGTGAAGTATCTTTCAGCAGAATAATAAACTCATTGCCCAGAGCCGGAAGCACAGCCTTGATCGCCTGGGGGATGATGACATTGATCATGGTCGTCATATAATTCAGGCCCAGGCTCCGCCCCGCTTCCATCTGGCCGGAATCCACAGCCATCAGGCCGCCCCGGATAATCTCAGATACATAGGCCCCTGAGTTAATGCCCAGGGTAAGAGTTCCCACAAACGTAAAATTCCTGCTGCTGGAAAAAATAACCATACCCATGATAAGGAGCTGTACCATCATGGGCGTGCCGCGGATAATCGTCACATAGAGCCGCAGGATCAGGTTGACCAGGCCCAGGAGTGGATTTTTGCGGCCCTTCTGCTGATCATGCGCCGTCCGCAGCAAGGCTACAATGCTGCCCAGTATCATACCTAAGAACAGGGCAAAAGCCGTGACAAGCAGCGTCGTTCCCACGCCCTCTATATAAAGCTTCCAGCGGTCATTATAGATAAATGCCTGATAGAATTTTACAAAAAAATCCTCCCGGAAGGTGAGCGCGCCGCCCGCCTGCGCCAGTTCTGAGAGCTGTTCATACAGTTCAGCCCAATTCATATTTTTGTCCGCCTTTCCGAAACAGAAAGAAGAAGAAGGAGAAGACAGAGATCTGACCCCTGTCTCCTCCGAGATCTGACCCCTGTCTCCTCCATCCTTTTCTTATTCCGTTTCTTTCAAAATCAATTATTCCGCGGTGATATACTTATCTACGATTTCCTGAATCGTTCCGTCTTTCTGGAGTTTTGCAAGGGCTTCATTCACAGCGTCCAGCAGTGCGGTGTTGCCTTTGCCCATGCCGATTGCATAGTCCTCTCTGACATACTCTGTGTCCAGAATCACGAGTCCCGGATTGGCCTTGACGAATTCCTTCGCCGGTGCGCTGTCGATGACGACACAGTCAACCTGGCCATTGTTCAGTGCCTGTACGGCTGTCAGACCGTTGTCATAAGCCGTCACGCTGTCCTCGCCGAAATCATCAGAGCAGTACATATACCCGGTTGTGCCGCGCTGGGTGCCGATCATATGGCCCTCCAGGTCATCCACGCCGGCAATCTCCGATCCTTCCGGAACAATGATAACCTGAATGCCTGTCGAATAGCTGTCAGAGAACTCCATAACCTTCTTGCGCTCATCTGTAACGGTCACACCGGCCATAACGATGTCGCTCTTTCCCTGCTGTGCAGCAAGAAGCGCAGCGTCAAAATCCATGTCATCAATCTGCAGCTCCAGCCCGAGCTCCTCGGCGATTGCTCCGGCGATCTCTACATCGATTCCCTCAAAATCGCCGCTGTCGGTCGTCATCTCATAAGGCGGAAACGCCGCATTTGTGCTCATCGTCAGTTTACCGGGAGTGACAGTTGTCAGCTCTGCCTTTTCCTCAGCGCCTGCAGCAACTGCCAGACTCATTGTCATGATTCCCGTTAATACGATTGCCAGTGTCTTTTTCATAGAAACCCTCTTTCCTTTATGCACGAATCATCAATTCTATGCACAAATATTATTATATAATGCATTAAACTTAGCACTGCGCCCCTCTGTTGTCAAGTGGCTCAGCTTTTGATTGGCAGAGTCCCTCGCTCAGCTTCTGATTGGCGAGGTTCTCACTTAGTTTCTGATCAGCAGAGACTCTCCTGTCATCTCGGCCGGCTTTTCCATACCCATCATGTCAATCATCGTCGGCACGATGTCACACAGGCGTCCGCCTTCACG
>CADBNA010000177.1 GCA_902795835.1 uncultured Lachnospiraceae bacterium
GCCTCTGCTTACCGGAGCCGCATGAAGGTGGCGGACCTGAGTACCGGAAAAGAGGTGGAGATCTTCGAACAGTCCCGCGCACAGGTTCTGGCGGCGGGGATTGACCAGAAGAACAGCATGGATATCCTGGACCTGGTTATGGATGCGCCTACGCTGGATGACACGATGCCGGACAACGAGCGTTTTGTCTGGGCAATCAGGGCACAGACAGGCGTAGAAAAAGTACAGCTCCCGTATCTGGTCATGCGGAAACTGGCAGAGGTCCTGCGGGAGGGCGATTTCCATGTCAAGTGCGTCATCAGAAGAACGGCGGCCAATATTTTTGTCTATGACGTGATGCCGTCGACGGAAGATGTGATCATCGGCGGCCTGGCGATCGATATCGGCACGACGACAGTCTCGGCCATCCTGCTGGATATGCAGACGGGCAAGATCCTGGGCAAGGCGTCTTCCGGCAACGGACAGATCCGCTACGGGGCGGATGTCATCAACCGCATTATCGAGTCGACAAAACCCGGGGGCAGAAGAAGACTGCAGGATGCCATTGTGAAGGAGACCATCAATCCGATGATCCGCGAGATGTGCAAGGCGGCGGGCTTCCGAGCCGATCACATTTACCGCATGTCCATTGCCTCCAATACGACGATGAACCATCTGCTGATGGGCGTCTCCTCGGATTCAATCCGGACGGAGCCCTATATCCCGACTTTCTTCAAGACAAATTCGCTGTTTGCTTCGGATATCGGGATTCATGTCCATCCGGATGCGCACATCATCCTGGCGCCGAATATCGGCAGCTATGTGGGCGGAGACATCACCGCCGGCGCTTTTATCAGCATGATCTGGAACCGGCCGGAGACCTCTCTGTTCATCGACCTGGGAACCAATGGCGAGCTGGTGCTCGGCAATCAGGATTTCCTGATCAGCTGCGCCTGCTCCGCTGGACCGGCTTTTGAGGGCGGTGATATCAGCTGCGGCATGCGCGCTACGGACGGCGCCATTGAAGCCTGCACGATCGATTACGAGACGATGGAGCCGACCTTCGAGATCATCGGCGACCCGGGCACAAAGCCGGTGGGTCTGTGCGGATCCGGACTGATCGATGTGATCGCGGAGCTGTTCCTCAACGGCATCATCAATGCCAAGGGCAAATTTGTCCGCGAGGGAGAGCGGGTCCGCCACGATCAGTACGGCATGGGCAGCTATGTGCTGGCCTTCCGGAAGGACGCCGGCAGCGTGAAGGATGTGGAGATCACAGAGGTCGACATCGACAACTTCATCCGCGCGAAGGGCGCCATATTCTCCGCGGTGCGGACCATGCTGCGCTATCTGGATTACACGGTCGACATGATAGACGATGTGTATGTGGCCGGCGGCATCGGCAGCGGCATCAATATGCGCAACGCCGTGGTGATCGGCATGCTTCCGGACATCCCGGTGGAGAAATTCCACTACATCGGCAATTCTTCCCTGACGGGAGCCTATATGATGCTGCTCTCCACGCAGGCGGAGAGAAAGACCTATGAGATCGCACAGGGGATGACGTATCTGGAACTGTCCACTGTTCCGACCTATATGGACGAATTCGTGGCCTGCTGCTTCCTGCCGCACACCGACGACTGGCTCTTCCCGAGCGTGCAGCTGAAAGGGAAGTAATCGTGCACTTTGTTAAAAAATAATCCGGAATCTACACATTGCTGTGTGGAAGAAGCACAGAAGAATATAATTTGCAGAATTGCCCGGGCAGGCCGGATGTATTAAAATAAATACAAAAGCAGCAGTGCGGTACGGTGCGGAGAGAGGTATTGTTAATTATTTGTCAAAACTGTATTTACAATCATCTCTCCATGCAGTACAATATGTTGTGAAAAATTACTTCCCGATCTCTGTATAGTTAGAGACCGGGGAGGGTAACTGTTGATGTTTCAGGCAGATTTATTTTTATATGTAAAAGGGAGGTATTCGAAAATGGGCTTCAAATCTGACATCGAGATCGCACAGGAGACCGAGATGACCAATATTCGCGAGATCGCGAAAATCGCCGGTATCGATGACAAGTATCTCGAGCAGTACGGCAACTACAAGGCCAAGGTAGACTTTAATATCCTGAATGATATGGCGGATGTTCCGGACGGCAAGCTGATTCTGGTGACGGCCATCACACCGACACCGGCCGGCGAAGGCAAGACCACCACGACAGTGGGCCTTGGAGACGCGCTCCGCAAGATTGGCAAGAAGTCCATTATCGCTCTGCGTGAGCCCTCCCTGGGACCGGTCTTCGGCGTCAAGGGCGGCGCTGCGGGCGGCGGCTACGCACAGGTTGTCCCGATGGAGGACATCAACCTGCATTTCACAGGTGACTTCCATGCTATCGGCGCTGCAAACAACCTGCTGGCAGCCATGATCGACAACCATATCTATCAGGGCAATTCGCTTCGCATTGACCCGACCAACATTACATGGCACCGCGCCGTGGATATGAATGACCGTCAGCTCCGCTTTATTGTGAACGGACTGAACGGCCGCACAAACGGCAGACCGCGTGAGGACAGCTTCGATATCACCGTTGCTTCCGAGATCATGGCCGTCCTGTGCCTGTCTTCCGATATTCTGGACCTGAAGGAGCGCCTTGCCCGCATCATCATCGGCTACAATGTTGACGGTGAGCCTGTGACCGCCGGACAGCTGAACGCCCAGGGCGCCATGGCTGCCCTGCTGAAGGATGCCCTGAAGCCGAACCTGGTGCAGACTCTGGAAAAGACCCCGGCCTTTGTGCACGGCGGACCTTTTGCCAATATCGCCCACGGCTGCAACAGCGTGACCGCCACCAGGCTGGCCCTGAAGCTCGGCGACTATGCTGTTACAGAGGCCGGCTTCGGCGCTGACCTCGGCGCAGAGAAGTTCCTGGATATCAAGTGCCGTATGGCAGGCCTGAAGCCGAGCGCTGTTGTCGTCGTAGCGACAGTCCGTGCCCTGAAGAGCCACGGCGGCGTTCCGAAGGCTGAGCTGAACAATGAGAACCTGGATGCGCTGGCAAAGGGCCTTCCGAATCTGCTGCAGCATGTCGAGAACGTGACGACGGTCTTCAAGCTTCCGTGCGTGGTCGCCATCAATGCGTTCCCGACCGATACAAAGGCGGAGCTGGATCTGGTCGAGGCAAAGTGCAAAGAGCTGGGCGTCAATGTTGCTCTGTCCGAAGTCTGGGGCAAGGGCGGCGAAGGCGGCATCGCTCTGGCCGAGGAAGTTGTCCGTCTGTGCGAGCAGCCGAATGACTTCTCCTTCACCTATCCGGATGACATGAGCATCATGGACAAGCTGAATGCCATTTCCACCAGAATCTATCACGCAGACGGCGTGGCCCTGGCCGGCAAGGCTCCGAAGCAGCTCAAGCAGCTTGAGGAGCAGGGCTTCGGCAGCCTGCCGATCTGCATGGCAAAGACACAGTACAGCTTCAGCGATGACCAGAAGAAGCTCGGCGCGCCGAGAGACTTCACCATCACCGTCCGCAACCTCAAGGTATCTGCCGGCGCCGGCTTTATCGTAGCCCTTACCGGCGACATCATGACCATGCCCGGCCTGCCGAAGGTCCCGGCCGCTGAGAAGATCGATGTAGACGCAACCGGAAAGATCTCCGGCCTGTTCTAAAGGATACCGGAAGGAGACACTATGGCACTGAGAGAAGCACCCTGTACAGACTTTGTGGCGCAGCTCTCCTCGAAGGCGCCGGTTCCGGGGGGCGGCGGCGTAGCCGCCCTCGCCGGCGCGCTGGGAACAGCGCTGGGAGGGATGGTGTGCAGCCTGACCACGGGGAAAAAGAAATACGCGGAATACGAAGAGGATATTCAGCGGATTCTTGCCAGGACCGGCGAACTGCAGGAGAGACTTCTGAAGCTGATTGATGAGGACGCGGAGAACTTTTATCCGCTGTCCCAGGCATATGGCCTTCCGAAGGATACGGACGAGCAGAAGCGCGTGAAGGAAGAGACACTGCAGAAATGCTTCAAGGTGGCGATCCAGGGACCGGTGGAGATCATGCGGGTCTGCCATGAGGCAGTTGTCCTGGAAGAGGAACTGACCGGCAAGGGCTCAAGACTGGCCATCTCGGATGTGGGCTGCGGCGTTCTGCTCCTGAAGGGAGCCATACAGAGCGCCTGGCTGAACGTCATTGTCAACCTGAACTGCATCACAGATCCGGATTACTGTGCGGAGCTCCGCGCGGAGCTGGTTCCCATGATGGAAAAGGACTGCGCCGTCTGTGATGAGGTCTACCGGAAGGTGCTGGCTGTACTTGAGAAGTAGGATATCGTGTATAAAGGAGGGTAATCCAATGAGCGCAAAGGTTTTGGACTGCAAGCTTGTCGCGCAGTCAATTAAGGATGAGTGCAAGGCTGCCGCTGAAGAGCTGAAGGCAAAGGGCATCACCCCCAAGCTGGGAATCGTTCGCGTCGGCGAAAAGGGCCCGGATCTGTCTTATGAAAAGGGCGCCACAAAAACAATGAACGAGGCCGGAATCGAGGTAGAGGTCTTCGCCATGCCGGCTGATGTCTCCCAGGAGGAGTACATCGAGAAGTTCCGCGCGATCAATGCGGATCCGTCCATTCACGGTATTCTGGCTTTCCGTCCGCTGGACAACATTGACGAGAATGTGGCCATCGGCGACAACCTGAATCCCCTGAAAGATGTCGATGCCTGCACGTCCGCCAACATGGGCAAGCTGGTCATCAATGACCCCACAGGCCTGTATCCCTGCACGGCCAGCGCCATCATCGAGGTTATCAATTATTACGCAGAAGAGATCAAAGCCACGGTCCGTCC
>CADBNA010000178.1 GCA_902795835.1 uncultured Lachnospiraceae bacterium
AAATGAAGACGCCATGGTTTTTTGAAGAAATTTGCGGAACAGAAGCGCATTGTGAGATTATAAAGAGTATGGTATGATAAATACAGATTTTTCCTGTTGAACTAGAAAAAAGGAGGTGTCTTGCAATGAAACGACGCATTGCCATTCTGATTGCCATGCTGACCGCTCTGCTCCTGCTTGTTGTGCCGGTATCCGCAGAAGCCATGACAGAATTTGACTATACGGACGACATAATGGAGGACGGATGTCCGATCTACTATTTTCCGGAGATTTCTCTGAAGCTGCCCGTCAACTGGAACGGAAAAGTGATGGCACTCAGAGAGGAAAACGGGACATCCTTCTATCAGAAAGCCAGCTATGAAAAGTATAAAGAAGAGGGTCTGGAAGGCGGCGGCTTCCTGTTTATGCTGGGGGCCAGTGTGAACCACAGCTTCAGTGAGCTTCCTGCCTTCGAATATCTGGGCTTCTGTGAAGACTCGGCCATGAACTATTATCTGATGCTTCCCACGGATTATCCGGCGTACGATGACCCTGCCATCCGGGCGGAGTATGACGCCATGTACAGCCAGATCGACTATGTAGTTGATAATGCAGACATCTATTCGGCGGATGAATCATCCGGAAATGATGCCGAAAGTATCGACAAGACTGAAAGCGCTGGCGGCATTGAAAGCATCGGCAGTATCGAAAGCATCGGAAAGCCTGACAGCACCTGGCCGGATGCGGCGGAAGCGCCGGTTCCTTCTTTTGCCGAGAATACATTCGGAAGCGGTGCCGAAGAAGAGGATGCGGGATGGACGCCGCAGGAGGTGCGGTACCAGTTTGAGCACAGCATGCTGCCCCGTTACTTCTATGAAGTGCCGGAGGATATGATGCGCGTGATGGAAGAAAACGGCGTCTATGCCCTGTGGGAGGTTACCGCTCTTGAGAACGGCGCAGACCCGGCTTATCCCGAAGAGGATTATGTGGAGCGCTGGTATGAGGCAGAAGACGGAACCACCATTCTGCAGATCGATCTGCCGGAACCTGATGCAAATACCCTGTGCTGGCGCGTTTATATGCTCTACAACCTGAAAACAGGTGATAAGGGCTACTACACGGTAGAATCCGATGACTTTTTAACTGACAGCAGCTTTATCTGCACCTGGGCGGAAGACAGGACCCATTCGGTACTGGATGGCGCCCCCATCCTTGACAGAAACAGCGCTGATTACGAGGAGGAGCTGCAGGCAGAAGCGGAGCACATCGCACAGCTGGCGGGCGTTACCGGCAGCCTGAGGCCTTTCGGCGTATCCGGAAGCACACCTTCCGACACTTCTGAAGGAGGGACGGCAGATACCTCCGGCCTGGTCAGGATCGACTGCCCGGAGCAGGGATTTTCCACAATGGCGGATCCCTCATACAGCTGGGAGTATGAAGAGGGCACCGGCGTCTATATCTACACAGAAGAAGAAGGCGTAATTCCGTATGTGATCGTTTACCAGAGCGAAGATCTGCTCGCCGAACCGTTTGAGTATATTCAGGAGCAGTATACACCCTACATGCAGAAGCAGTATGGCGAAGACCTGGTAAGCGTGACAGAAATCGAAGACTTTGAGGTGGGCGACGGACAGTACCCAGTCGGCCTGTATACCTATGAACTGCAGGGCTATCTGATTGACATGCTGCGCGTCTTCGACTCCACCGGTGACCGCACAGTAGTCTATACAGCCAAGTACATCGACGGAGAGGGCGAAAAGACTCGTGAAGCCCTGGATACCGCGATGCGCTGCTTCAAGGCTGAGTAAGCCGGGGAAAAAACCGTTAAGCGCCATGGAAAATGTGAGAATCGTCGAATTGAAGGAATCCGTCCTGGAGGACAATCAAAAAGCCGCGGAGAATCTGCGCAGAGAGCTGAAAAGCCGCGGGATCTTTCTGATGAATCTGATGTCGGGCCCGGGGAGCGGAAAGACATCGACGCTTCTGGCGCTCCGCCCGTATTTCAGGGACCGCATCCGCTGGGGCGTGATGGAGGCGGATATTGATTCTGACGTAGACGCCAGGACCATGCTTGCCGCAGGCGTCCCTTCTGTCCAGCTTCACACGGGAGGCATGTGCCATCTGGATGCGGA
>CADBNA010000179.1 GCA_902795835.1 uncultured Lachnospiraceae bacterium
ACTCAAAGTGTCCCCTCCAGTCCCGCACTGCTGCGGCCATCGTCATTCCGTCTGCTGCTGTTTTCCTTACGATCAGATGCGCAGGATGTCCGCTGCCCGCGCCGGATGTCTCTCCGGCATGCCCGGCCTCTGTCAGCGCCCCCAGAAGCGCGCTCCTCTCGCACACATTGTCAACACCGACCGTTTTCTTCACAAAGTCGGAGTGCGCAAAGGTTCCCGGGCAGGCAGACAGGGAAACCGCGTCAAAAACCTTCAGCGCCGCGCCAAAACGAGCGGCTGCGGCCTTCATGGCCGGTTCATCCTTCTTGACGTCGATCGTCGCGATCTGTACGACCGAGAGCGGGTCGATGTTCTCCCTCGCCAGCACATCCTCTATAAACGAGAGCATCTCCTTCTCATCTTTACCCCGCCTGCAGCCCAGGCCGATCGTCACGATCCCGGGCACGAGCCGCAGTTCTCCGCTGCGTTCTGCCGCGCGGATCCCGATCCTGATCCGTGGAACCGTTGCTTCCGGCGCTCTTTGTCCGTTTTCATCCACCCTGCCGCACTCATCATCCCTGCCTGCTTCCGACAGCAGCCGCAGCTCCAGTTCCTCCGGCGCATTTCCGTCCACCGGAAACTCGCTGATGACGGGTATGCGTTTTCCCTCGAGCACCGCGGCGGAGATCCGCTTCGCAAGTGACAGGTCGCTGATGCTCAGGCCATTGCGTTCAGCAAAAACATCCACCGCAAACTTCCCGTTCAGGTCCGTAGCTGTTGTAATGACCGGGACTGCGTGCAGGCCGTCCGCCAGCCTCGCTGCTTCCCGGTTGGCCCCGCCGATGTGTCCCGACACCAGCGGGATCACGAAAGCTGCGGTTTCATCCACACACAGAACCGCCGGATCCCGCTGCTTGCTCATCAGGAAAGGCGCGATGCTGCGCACCGCGATTCCTGTGGCGCCGACAAAAATGATCAGCCGGCTGTCCGCAAATCTCGCCTGTGTCCACCCGGAGAGGCTTCCCTCCACCAGCTCCGCACCACGTGACGGCCCGGCCTCCCGCATTTTGACCCAGACATGGGATTCCGGCAGGATCTCCCGGATCCGCAGCGCTGTCTGAAGTCCGCGGGCAGTAAAGCAGATGACTGCGGTCCGCGGCCTGTCCGTCATGGTTTTCATCCGAATGTTATCCACGAATCCATCCCCTGCCTATAATCCTTCCTCTGACATCCTCTGAACTGACAACTGCTGAACTGACATCCTCTCAGCGGCTCGCCTTCCTGAACTCTGTTGAAAAACCGGGATCATACAGCCGGCTTCTGTCGTAATGGCTGTGCGCCACCGTATCGCCGACAATGATCAGCGCGGTTTTGGTGATCCCATGCTCCTTCGCTGTCGAAGAGAGCGTCTCTACGCTGCAGACGTATGCTTCCTCATCCGGCCATGTTGCCCTGTAGACGATCGCTGCCGGCGTTGCCGGCTCGTAGCCTCCCTCCACCAGTCGCTTTGAGAGTTCATCCAGCATGCCCGTGCTCAGGAAGATGACCATCGTCGCATGATGGGCCGCAAAGGATTCGATGGACTCCTTTTCCGGGACGGGAGTCCTGCCCGCCATGCGGGTGATGATCACACTCTGTGAAACATCCGGCAGGGTATATTCCAGGTTCAGCGCAGACGCAGCCCCGCAGAAAGAACTGACACCGGGTGTATAGTCATACGCGATCCCCTTCTCGTCCAGCACATCCATCTGCTCCCGGATCGCCCCGTAGAGGCAGGGATCCCCGGTATGGAGCCGCACTGTGGTCCTTCCCCTGCTCTCAGACTCTGTGATGGTATCCAGCACTTCCTCCAGTGTCATTTCAGCACTGTTAAAGATCCCGCAGTCCGGTTTTGCGTACGAAAGCAGCTGCGGATTGACCAGCGATCCGGCGTAGATGATCACATCCGCCTCCTGAAGAAGCCGCATCCCCCTGACTGTGATCAGGTCCGCTGCGCCGGATCCGGCGCCGACAAAATGTACCATAGCTTTCCTCCCGATGTCTCGCTTAATTGTTGTTTTGCTTCATTTTTCAGGGCCCGCTCGCGGGTCTTATCCGGCCTTTTCAGCCATTTTTTCCGGCATTCCGGGACAGCGCCCGGATCATATCCTCTGCGCCTTCCGTCTGCGTCAGATATCCGAATGCCCCCGAAAACAGCACGGCCTCCGTGCGGATCGCCCCGCCGACCCTGTGCTGCAGATAGTATCTCACCTTTTCGGCAGCCAGCTCCATGGCGCGCTGCCTGATCCCGGCCTCCTCCATGATCTCAAGCGCTTCATCTGTCGTAACAGAATCGAGAATGCGCATGGCGCACGCACGGTCTGCTCCTGCGCGCAGCGCGAAGGCACCCATCAGCTCTGCCCTGCAGTCCGCATCCCTTGAATGCGTGTTCATAATCCCGCCGGCTACCTTGATGAATTTTCCGATATGCGCAACGAAGAGCACACCCTGTACCCCGAGGTTTACCGCCATATCCAGCGTCTCGCCCACGAAATTGCTGCATTTCATGGAGGATGACAGATCGATCGTCATTTCATTCCGCGTGAATGTCTCCCCGTAGTTGCCGGGTGTGATCACCAGTATGGAATTTCCCCTGCGCACAAGCATCTCCATCTCCAGCCTGATGCTCGCGATCAGCGCTTCCTCGCTCATCGGCACAACGATCCCGCTCGTTCCCAGCACGGAAATGCCTCCCTCGATCCCGAGTCTCGGATTGAAAGTCTTTGCGGCAATCCTCTCCCCTGCCGGAATCGTGATCACGACCTTCAGGCAGCCGGTGTATTCAAAATCGGCGCAGACCTTCTCCACTTCACTTCGGATCATCTGCAGGGGAACGGGGTTGATGGCGGCTTCGCCGACCGGACGCTGCATGCCGGAGCGGGTCACCCGTCCCACGCCGCAGCCTCCCTCGATCAGGATCCGGGCGGAGTTTTCTTCCGCCAAAGATCCCTGTGTATCATCGTCCATCCGGAAAGCAGTGGCATAAACAAGGATCCCGTCCGTCACGTCCGGGTCGTCTCCGCCGTCCTTTCTGACGGCGCAGGTAACGCTTTTTCCGGATCTGTACCCGCCGGATGCTTCATCCGGCATGACTTCCTCCGCAAGCGATCCCAGCTGCTCTTCTCCCAGGCCCGTCTGCACATTGTGAAGCGGAAGGTCCAGCCCGATCCCCTTCGGCGTCATGATCTTCACATGGGAGAGCGGCTGCCCGGAGAAAAGCATCACCGCGGCTCCCTGCGCC
>CADBNA010000180.1 GCA_902795835.1 uncultured Lachnospiraceae bacterium
ATAGGCATATGCCGTGCAGTCCGCCGCGATCAGCAGCTTTGCCCCGTCCAGGAACGGAGCACGGGCCGGCATCAGCCTGAGCTGGCAGGGCCACTGGTTCAGGCGGGAAACAGGGCGGAACCCTGCTGTCGATGCCTCGGGCCGGGCCGCTTCCGCTTCCCGCGTAAACTGCATCATACGGGAGCCGGGACAGCCGGAGACCGCTTTTGTGCCCTGCAGGGACGCCGCTTTCTGCTGTGCGGCCTTGACCGCGGCCTCGTCATAGGCCGGCGCTTCCCGCTCCTCAAAGGAAATGGCACCGGCGGGACAGTTCGGCAGACAGTCGCCGAAACCGTCGCAGAAATTCTCCCGGACCAGTCGGGCTTTCCCGTCTATGATGTCAATGGCACCCTCATGACAGGCTTTGGCACAGAGTCCGCAGCCGTTACACTTTTCCTCATTGATCTTAATGATTTTCCGAATCATTTTCTGACTCCTCCTTTGCTTTTCTTGATTCTGTAAGCTGATTATAGTACAATGAATCAAAGGGTTCGATTGTATTTCAATAAAAGGCGCTTTTATGAAAGATTCTATTCCCGTGCAGTTTCCGGCCATGATCAAAGAAAAAAGATCACCGTGCGGCCGGTTCATTACGGAGGTTGGATAATATGACGGATGTGTATCAGTTTGTAGATGATATATTCAAGGATTACGGACAGTATTCAGACAACTTTGAAGAAGATCAGATGCTTCCGTCCAGAGAATCCCTTCTGGACGTTTGCCGTATTCTGCTGAATGTAAGCTGCCTGCCGGAAGAAGGGCGCTATTCCACCTTCCGTGTATGCTTCATTTCTCCCGATTCCGAGTATCTGGACTCCTATATCTATTCGCACGTGTATCTCTTCTCCGAGCCAATCGAACTCAGCACCGGGAAACTGCATAAGCTGTCGCCGGCACTGAATGCGGAAATCAGCTATCTGATGCTGGACGTTAGAAAAAAACCTTACAGCATGATCGGGATCCTGTCGGCCCATACCTCTCTTTCCGAAAACCTGATGACGTTCAGTCCCAAGGGAACCAGAATGCCGAGAATCCCGAATATTATGGTCAAGAAGCCGGGCAAACTTGAGTTCTGCTGCGGAGAAACACCGCTGGTGTGCTACTCGGCAGGAGAAGTGACGCATTTCCGGACAGATACGTTCACATCAACGCTTGTGGCGGATCAGCTTCGAAACGGCTCATCCGTCCAGGAGACGGACCGCCTTTTATTCTTATATAAGATCATGAGCCTGATTCATTCGTATGAACATGGGGGACATGTGTTTATTGTTCCAAACGACAGATCTCTGCCCGATATCATCGATGTGAAATATAAACTCCCGGCACACTTTTTCAGTGAAAACAAAGGGAATCATCTGAGCATAGAAACAGCGAGAAAAAAGGATATCTCGGTTTATGCCGATTTCATCGCCCGGCTTTCCTGCGTTGACGGAGGTGTCGTGATCAATAAAAACCTGGATCTGATCGGGTTTGGCGCACAGGCCATCGTTGACCTTACCAATATCTCGCCGCCCAAAATGCGATTCGTGACCAGCGACGATGAAATTGATACGGGAAAGGAGTTCAACGACAACGGGATGCGCCACAGGGCCTGTTACAGATTCTGTGAGCTTGTTGACGATTCCGTTGCGGTGATCTTTTCACAGGATGGCTCGATCAAGGCCTGTACGAAGGCCGAAGGAGAGATCGTGGTCTATCAGAATGTGGCGGTCCCCATGATCTGAACGGCATTCAATACCTGAGGACGGTTTCCGCAAACAAGCTGATCGTACATGTTGCACCGGGGACGTCTCCTGCAAAAGGGGGCCCCGGTGTATCTGCGCTCCGGCGGTCCGGGCGCAGGGGGCAGACAGTCATCGGGGAAGCAGGGACATAATAACCCCGGCGGATCGCCTTCAATCCGCCGGGACAGGGGACTCTCGCTGATCGTTTGCCGTGTCTGTAATCCCTTCGACCGTTCATGTTTGTATTATAACAGAAATCCTGTGCGTCTTCAATGAGAAGATGGACGAAGGATGTGACACGTATGTGATGGTGTCTGTGCTAAACTGCAGCCGTAAACAAAAAACAAATGGATATCAAGATGACGATGCGTATGACTTCGAAGACACGCTCGACATCTTTGGAGGAGGACGATAATCTGACTTATGTCAGTTGATATAGATTCGACAGAGGACCAAACCGTAACATGCAGAAGAGCAAGGGAGAAAGGAGAGCAAAACAATGAAATTTGTTCAGAAAGCAGCTCTATATATTCTCGTGATGAATGCAGTTCTGTTCCTGGGTGCCTTCATCTTTGACGGGGATTATGAATTCCATTTCCTTTTCAACCTGGTCGTGCCCGTTATATGCGCATATACGGCATGGGAAGTGGAACAGAAGAAAGCAAGAGATGCAGCACAGAAATGAAGAAAAGCACGGAACAAATGGAGTGAAAACATGATCAAGCACACTTAGACGGCCCGTGGTGAGGAGAGACTCCCGCTGCGGGTCGTTGCTTTATCTGTATCTGCAGTCATATATTGAATGCCGGTTCCTGAAATCCGCCTTTCTGATTCTTAAGGATTTTTCAGCTTTGAATTCATTGCTTATCGCAACATCTTGTGGTACAATACAGTTCCGTAATCAATTTATGATATCCTGCTTCTCGAAGGGAGGCTTGTGTGATGCAGAAAACTGTTGTCAGGATTATGGCGTTGCTCCTGGTGGTGCTGATGTGCCTGACCCTGCTGCCGATCCGGTCATGGGCGGAAGCGCCCTGTGAGCATCCAGGGCTGGGGGAGGATGGCTGGACGATAGCGTCTTATCCAACCTGCACGGCTCCGGGGAAAAAGACCCAGGTTTGCCCTGATTGCAGTCAAACAGTTGAACGGTCCATCCCCATTGATCCTTCCGCTCATGACTATGTGGATATTGCCGGCAAGAATCCGACTTGTGGAGCAGCCGGTTATACAGCTTATAAGATCTGCAAGCTGTGCAGCCATATTGAAGGAAAAACGGATATTGCCGCCACGGGCGAGCACAGCTTTGTCGAGGATTCGGCGCTTGCCCATGTGACAACTGCGGCGGACTGCACGCATCGTGCGAGTTACTATAAGGTCTGCTCCGTCTGCGGTGCGGTTTCAGATTCAGATACGTTTGAATCCGGGGAGCCGCTCGGTCATGATATGCAGCCTGTTGCTGCTGTGGCGGCCAAATGTGACGTCCCGGGCCATGAGGCCTATGAGGAATGCACCCGCTGCCATCTGACAAACCCGGAGACGCCTGCGACGATCCCTGCCCTTGAACATCAGTGGGGAGATTGGACGGCCACCAGCTCGCTCAGCTGCACGACGCCCAGGGTAGAGGAGCGTACCTGTACCCGCGACGGCTGTGGCCAGAAGGAGCGGAGAGAGATTCCGGCGCCCGGCCACAACTTCTTCAATAACGTCTGCACCAATCCCAACTGCGGCGCGACCCGCGCCTCGATCAAGGTCACGGTCAACGGGGACGCCATTGTGAAGATGGCTGGGGAGCCGATAACGGCCGATCAGGAGCTTTTTGTTGAACCGGGAACGATCAATATTGACATTCTCCCGGCCACGGGG
>CADBNA010000181.1 GCA_902795835.1 uncultured Lachnospiraceae bacterium
ATAGTTACCAATGGAAACAGCCTTCTCAGACATCCACTCAGGCGCGCAGCCTACCAGCGGGATCTGGGAAATGTTCCAGCCGGAATCCTTTGCGATATCGGAAGCCAGGATCATCATACGGCTGATATCAACGCAGGAGCCCATGTGCAGGACCGGCGGAATGTCGGCCAGCTTGCAGACTCTCTCGAGACCCGCGCCGCAGAGATCTTTCGCCTGCTTGTCCATCAGGCCGGCCTTGGCGGCAGCCTGTGCGGAACATCCGGAAGCGACGATGATAATGTCATTCTCCAGCAGCTTTCTCATCAGGCCGATGTGAGCGGTATCCGGACGGACTCTCGGGTTGTTGCAGCCGACCATGGCCACAGCGCCGCGGAGAACACCGGAGGTCACGCACTCGACGAGCGGCTTCAGGGTGCCGAGCTCATCAACCTGGGAATTCGTAACGGTATCCAGGGTCTTCTTGATCGCTTCAACGGAATAACCGACAACTGCCTTCTGGGTCATCTGCGGGATGTGTACCAGATCCGGCTTTCTGTTCTTGAAGTTCTCACAGGCCATGGTGACGATCTTCTTCGCCTGCTCCCATGCATGCTCCGGATCGAACTCGATGTACTCGGACTCGGGCATTCTCGCGATCGGAGAAGTGGTGACGAACTTCGTGTGGAAGCATTTGCTTAAGGGGCCGAGAGCCGGGAAGATACACTGCACGTCTACGACGATCAGCTCACAGGCACCGGTCAGAACAACGTTCTCCTGCTGCAGGAAGTTGCCTGCCATCGGGATGCCGCGGCGCATCGCGACCTCGTTGGAGGTACAGCAGACACCGGAGATTGAGATTCCCTTTGCGCCCTGAGCCTTTGCCAGTGCCACCATCTCCGGATCCTCAGCCAGGTCACAGATCAGCTCGGACAGAGCCGGATCGTGGCCGTGAACGATAATATTGACATTTTCTTCTTTCATAACGCCGAGGTTGGCAGTGGTCTCGATCGGCTTCGGCGTTCCGAACAGAACATCGGAAAACTCTGTGCCGGCCATGGAACCGCCCCATCCGTCGGACAGACCGGAACGCAGGGACTGTCTGACCAGCGCTTCCGGCAGGGAGGAACAACCCATATGGGTCATATGCATGGAGCAGGAAACCTCGCGGTCGATGGCGCGCGGACGGATATCTGCCTTGTCCCACAGCTCCTGGGTGTGCTTCGGTGCTCTCTCTGTGAATTTCTGGTATCCGAATACCTTTCCGTATTCGCCGAGAGCCATGTAGGCAACCTCATGAGCCAGATCGTAAATATCCTTGCCCTCGGTCTCTACGCCCCATTCTTTTGCGATGCGGATCAGCTTCTCGGGATCCTTGACTGTATAGGCGCCGTCCGGAGCCGTATGATACAGAACATCACAGATGTTGCGGCCGTGATCGGAATGTGTGGCGGAGCCGCCTGCCGTGAAACGCAGGTAGTTACGGCCTACGATACCGTGGGCATCACATCCGCAGATGCCTCTCGGAGCCTTCGGGGTGATGCGGCACGGTCCCATGGTGCAGATCCGGCAGCAGATGCCCTGCTCACCGAACTTACAGTGCGGAGTCTGGTTCTTTACTCTGAACTGGTAAGCATCCGCACCTACCTTGGCACCGGTCTCCAGAAGTCGGTTAGTCGCACCCTCGAACTCCTCGACTGTTGTCAGTTTGAATTCACTCATCTTTTTCCTCCTTAGATCAAATTTTCCCTTCTGAAAAAGTGAATTGATTGTCAGCGCCCATCATTACACAAATACACATAAAGGGGGTCTCACATCATGCATGCCGCCGCAGACAGAGGCATGACGGAGGCTGTATATTCCACTCCCGGCGGGAGAATTGGAATCATGATGCATCACAGCTCCAGCTTGTTGATGATCTCTTTCAGGGCGGCCCTTACCGGAGAATCAGCCGGAAGATTGACGGTCGGCTTGCCGTCGCTGTCATATTCGTAAACCGTATCGTCATGCGGAACGACGCCGAGCAGTTCGAGACCCTGTTTTTCGATCTCTTCCTTTGTGCCCTCGTTGAGCACGCCGCCCTGTGCGCGGTTTACGATGAGGCCGATCTTTTTGGGATGCATGCCGCACTCCTTAATCAGCTCGGCGATCCGTCCCGCGGCCTGCACGCCTCTGCGGGAACTGTCGCTGACCAGGATGGCCACATCCATGCCCGGCAGAATTCCTCTGCTGATGTGCTCCATGCCGGCCTCATTGTCCACAACAATATACGGGTAATTGTTCTGAAGCTTCTGCAGCTGCATCTGCAGCAGGCCGTTCACATAGCAGTAGCAGCCCTTGCCCTGTGAGCGTCCCATGACCAGAAGGTCAAAATTGTCTTCCTCCTCCAGTGCGCCCTGCAGCTTGAACTCCGCAAAATCCGTCTTGCTCATGCCGGGCGGAAGCGCGCTGCCGAAATCTTCGGAGTGATTGATCTCCTCCCGGACCTCGCCCAGAGTCGGCGGAGCCTCGACACCCAGAACCTCATTCAGGTTCGAGTTCGCATCCGCGTCCACGGCAAGGATCGGCCCTTTTCCGCTCTCGGCCAGATACTGAATCAGCAGGCCGGTCAGTGTCGTCTTGCCGACGCCGCCCTTTCCTGCAACAGCGATTACAAAAGCCATTGGTCAAGCACCTCCTTTACCTGATCAGAATGTCCCGGATCCCGGACTGCGCAGTCCGTATCTCCGGTCAGTCGCAGACGAGTTTTACCTCGCTGTTCGCAAGGTCGACATACAGGATCCGCCCCTGTATTCTCGTCTCGTCGCCCAGAATGTCCTTGATGGTGACAAAATCACCGTCTACTTCTATCCTCGCTGCATTGCGCATCAGAACAGTATTGTCTCCTTCTTTGTATACGGTAGCAAGACACATATTGTAAGTCCTCCTCTCATTCGGTCAGCTGATGCGGTCTGTTACTGTCCGGTCAGCCGCCATAGTCTGCTCACTCCGCTGAAATGCCTTTTTCAAGCAGATGCTGTTTATATAAGGAAAAGGCAAGGTTCAGATACATGTTGCCCTTCTGGAAATCCGCCGCGCTGCGCCGGATCTGTGCCGCGGCATCAGGCATTCCCTTTTCATCGGTCTGCGCAGCCAGACGGTCAATCGCCGCCGTCAGCTGTTCGTTGTGCCGGATCAGGTGAGCCAGGGCGGAAAGCGTCTCGTCTGCGCACTGCTCTTCACCACAGGCGCCGCAGTGTCCGTTGCCGCCGCAGCCCTTTTCATCGGTTCCGGGATGCCGGTGTGCATCACTGCCGGTCCCATGCGGCATCGGTGTGCCGTTCTCATCATAAATAATATGCATGAAAGCTCCTGTCAGGTTATAAAAAGACAGACTTATACAGATAGAGTAATTATAAATGATTGCGTTTTTTTTATCAATATGCAGTTTGGCAGATGTGAAAAAGTTTATGTATTTTTTCCAGTACGTTTTAGTTCTCTAACAAAAATTCAGAATTTTGTTCCGCCGCCTCCCGCTCTCTCTTTTCAGAAGTCAGGATGCACAAAAAAATGCCCTGTTTTTCATGCACATATTTGAACGGTAAGGATTGACCGTGATCGTTTTCCAATGCTATTCTGAAATCAAGCAACAAAGTGAAAAGGAGGCAGACGCGCAATGATCTACACAGTAACTTTTAATCCGGCTCTCGATTATGCGATCCATGTCGACAACTACCGTCCCGGTGAAGTCAACCGCATGTCGTTTGAGCAGATTCTTCCCGGAGGCAAGGGCATCAATGTATCCATTGTGCTCAAAAATCTTGGCGTGGAAAGCATCGCGCTCGGGTTTATTGCAGGCTTTACGGGTGAAGAGATCCGCCGCCGGCTTACAGAAGATTTCGCCTGCGCGAGTGATTTTATCGTCCTTCCCGCAGGTACGTCCCGCATCAATGTCAAGCTGAAAACAGATACCGAAACGGACATCAACGGACAGGGCCCGGATATCAGCCGGGAGGCCATAGACGCCCTGTTTGCCAAGATTGATGCCCTTTCCGAAGGCGATCTGCTGGCTATCTCCGGCAGCATACCGGACACTCTTCCGGATGACATCTACGAGCAGATCATGCAGCGCCTGGAAGGCAGGAACATCCGCATCGCCGTCGATGCGACAAAGGACCTGCTGACAAACGTTCTCCGGTACCGTCCCTTCCTGATCAAGCCGAATAACCATGAGCTCGGCGAGATCTTCGGTGTCACGCTCCGCACACGCGAAGAGGTCGTGCCCTACGCCCGCAAGATGCAGGAAAAAGGCGCGGTAAACGTCCTGGTGTCCATGGCCGGGGAAGGCGCCGTCCTGGTAGACGGGGACGGCGGCGTGCATATGCATGAAGCCCCGAAGGGAACTGTCGTCAACTCCGTTGGCGCCGGCGATTCCATGGTTGCGGGATTCCTGGCGGGCTATCTGCAGACTGGCAATTATGAAGACGCCTTCCGGCTTGGTATTTCCTCGGGCAGCGCAAGCGCCTTTTCCGCGAATCTTGCCACCCGTGAAGAAATAATGAAACTCTTAGACACACTCTGAATGGCACTTTTAAACTGACTCTAAAAGAGGGGGAAGCACTATGAAAATTACTGATCTTCTGAAAAAAGAAGGCATCAAAATCGGCGGCGCTCCCGTTGATAAGCAGGATGCCATCAACCAGATGGTCGACCTGATGGTCAGCGAGGGCAACATCAACGACAAGGAAAAATACAAAGCGGCCGTTCTGGCGCGTGAGGCCGAGAGCACAACGGCAATCGGCGACGGCATTGCCATCCCGCATGCCAAGACCGACGCCGTCACCCGTCCCGGCCTGGCCGCCATGACCGTCCCGAATGGCGTCGACTATGAGGCGCCGGATGACGAGCCTTCCGATCTGATCTTCCTGATCGCGGCTCCCAACAGCAAGGACAATGTGCACCTGGAGGTTCTCTCCCGCCTGTCCACGCTCCTGATGGACGACGACTTTACGGACGCCCTGCGCGGAGCCAAAGACGCCGATGAATTCCTGAGCATCATCGACAAGACAGAAAATGCAAAGGAAGAAGCCGAGGCGGAAAAGGAAGCCGCCCAGGCAGCAGCCTCCGCCAGCGGCAATTATCCGGATTTCCTGGCCGTCACCGCCTGCCCGACCGGCATTGCCCACACCTATATGGCCGCCGAGGCGCTGGAAAAAGAAGCAAAGGC
>CADBNA010000182.1 GCA_902795835.1 uncultured Lachnospiraceae bacterium
ACGGCAGAGTTTCATCTGGCCGAAGAGAGAACCGGCCTGTCAGACCTGGCAGTCAGGATACGGGTATTTCCGGAATCCTGTCAGACGGAGACGGCATTCCCGTCCGGAGACACCGGGAATGACAGCCCGCTTTCGGAAAAAACCGTTTCACTGGATAAACTGCTGGTCAGATCCGGACATGCGGAGCCTGACCGGTTCCGTGTGCGCATGCGTCTTCCCGCTGTTTACCTGTGGGATGTGGAGTCGCCCGCGCTGTACCGCGTATGTCTGGAGCTGCTGCGGCTGGCGGACGGGGAGATACTGGACAGGCAGGAAGTGACGACCGGCTTCCGCCATGCCGTCTTTCGAAAAGACGGTTTCCGGCTCAACGGCAGGAAGCTGCTGATTTGCGGCCTGAACCGTCATCAGAGCTGGCCTTATGTCGGCTATGCCATGCCGGCATCTATGCAGCGGCTGGATGCAGATATTCTGAAAAAGGAACTGGGACTGAACGCTGTCCGGACCTCACACTATCCGCAGTCGCAGCATTTCGTCCGGCGATGCGATGAAATCGGCCTGCTGGTCTTTACGGAAATACCCGGATGGCAGCATATCGGGGATGAAGAATGGAAAAGGCAGGCAGTGTGCAATACAGAAGAAATGGTGCTGCAGTACCGCAACCACCCCTCAATTGTATTATGGGGCGTCCGGATCAACGAGTCCGAAGATGACGATGCGTTCTATGCAAAGACCAATGCCGCGGCCAGGCGCCTGGATCCCTTCCGGCAGACGGGGGGCGTCCGCTACCTGAAAAAAAGCCATCTTCTGGAAGACGTGTATACCTATAATGATTTCGTGCACTGCGGGACGAACAGAGGGTGCGAGAAAAAGCGCAGTGTCACCTCCGATATGAACGCGCCTTATCTGATCACGGAATACAACGGGCATATGTACCCGACAAAGATGTTTGACAGTGCGGCCCACCGGCAGGAGCACATGCTTCGGCATGCCAGGGTGCTGGATGCGGTTGCCGGTGAAGGGGACATTGCCGGCAGCTTCGGCTGGTGCATGGCGGATTATAACACGCACAGAGAATTCGGCAGCGGAGACCGGATCTGCTATCACGGTGTTCTGGATATGTACAGGAACCCGAAACCGGCCGCTGCCGTCTATGCGGCCCGGCAGGAGGACAGCCCCGTGCTGGAGGTCAGCTCAACCATGGACATCGGAGAGCAGCCGGCCAGCCGTCCGGGCGAGGTCTATGTGATCTCCAATGCCGATGAGGTGCGGGTCTACCGCAATGACCGCTATATCTGCACGCTGCAGACCGGGAGAAAAGAACCGGCCGGAAGAAGATTACTGAGCGGCAGTAAAGAAGCATCCGGCACAGCCTACGGAATAGGCGGAAGACGGAAAAAGGGCAGGGAGTCGTTCCCGCATCTGGCGCATCCGCCCGTTCTGCTGGAAGATTTCATCGGAGACCGCATAAGCGAAGAGGAAGGATGGGACGCCGGCAGGGCAGACGCTGTGAGCCGCATCCTGAACTATGCGGCGATATACGGATACGGCCATCTGCCGCCGGAAATCCTGGCAGAGGCCGCAAAGCTGATGATAAAGTACAGAATGACGCCGGATGACGCCTATCAGCTGTACGGAAAATATATCGGCAGCTGGGGTGACAGCGCCGATTTCTACAGGTTTGAAGCCGTTCGAGACGGGCAGGTGGTAAAAACGGTCGTCCGGCGTCCTGCAGAGACGGTTCATCTGGAGGCGGAAGCAGACCATGTCCGCCTCATTGACCGCGAAACCTACGATGTGGCTGCCGTGCGGATCCGCATGTGCGACCAGGACGGGAACCAGCTGCCCTTCTATAACGGAAGTCTGAAGGTCCGGAAAAGAGGACCGATTGAACTGATCGGGCCCTCTGAAATCACCCTCCGGGGCGGCTGCGGCGGGACCTATGTGCGGACATGCGGCAGAGCCGGCAGGGCAGAATTGAAGCTGCAGAGCGAGTACGGAGAAGAGTGTATACTGAGGTTCACAATTGCCATAAAATAATAGGCACTTGCGAAAGTCTGTGGGAGAGAAATTGTGTGAAATGTTCACACAACTTCCCGACCGCATGCCGTTTTGCAATTACCTGGTTAAATAAAAACGAGAGGAGCCATACCCCATGAAGGACAGATCCCGCATCATCTTCGGCAATCCGGTCTCTGATCAGGACTACCGCAGCGCCATCCGGTCAAAGGAGAAATACATAAAAAGATTCGGGGACGATTCCGGCATCAACTATCCGGCGGCTCTCCGCGACAACCCGCACATTGGCCCGATTCTGGGCGTGCAGGATATCCGGATCGCGGAAGGGGAAGAGAGCAGCCATCCCTTTGACACCGAAAAAGGAATCATCGTCGGCAATATCCGCATGGGCTTCGGACATTACAGAATCTCCATGGCCATCGCCTCCGCGGCTCACGCCATGGGATATCAGCCCTACTGGATGGACCTGAATTCCTGGCCGCTGACGACCTGTACGAAGGTTATCAGCGCACAGAATGATCTCTATTCACTGGGATCCCGCCTGTCCCAGAAAAGCAAAGCCTTTAACAAAGCCGTCTGGGAGCCGGTCAATTACGAGGGCTTCCGGAGACTGAGCTACAATGCCTCCGACCAGAAAAACGCGGAACTGATGGCGCCCGTATTCCGCAATATTCCCAAGGATATCCCGCTGATCGCCACACATGTCTGGCCGGCGCAGGCGGCACTCCACGGCGGCATGAAGTATGTCGTGAATGCCATTCCCGACAACTGGCCCATGGCGCTGCACCTGGCTGAGGGCAGTGTACATACCGTACAGACACATCAGGCCTGGCAGGGGTACCGGATTCTCAACGGCATGCAGGGGAAAAAGGTGCTCCGCCCCATGCCGGCGGAAAGCCTGGTCTATACGGGCCATTATATCGACCATGAGCTGGCTGCCAACCTGGAGGAGGACTGCGAAGCCAGGATCCGGCGGAAAAAAGAGGGCGCGCCGATGCGTTTCCTGCTGACGATCGGCGGGGCCGGCGCACAGAAAGAAATATTCGAAGCGGTGATCCGCCACCTGCTGCCTGCCGTCCGGAAAAAAACCGCGGCAATTTACATCAATGTGGGAGATTACCGCAGCGTGTGGGAAGAATTGCTGACCGGAAATCCGGGCCTGAAGGAAATGAGCACGGAGCACTTCAACGACTGGGCCGGTACGCAGCAATTCGCTGAAGAAGCCCTCAGCGGCGAAGTGACCGGCATCCATGCCTTCTGGCATGAGAATATTTTTGAAGCTGTCTATGCCACCAATCTCCTGATGAGAAGCACAGACGTGCTGGTCACCAAACCCAGTGAGCTGGCATTCTATCCTGTGCCGAAGCTTTTCATCCGGCGGATCGGCGGCCATGAGCAGTGGGGCGCCATTCACTCGGCGGAGATCGGCGACGGCACTCTGGAATGCCGCGACATTCCGCATACCCTGCAGATGCTGGATCTGTTCCTGGAGGACGACGCTTTTCTTCCGGACATGTGCGGAAATATCCTGGCAAACAGGGAGGCGGGCATTTACAACGGCGCCTACAAGGTGGTGGAAATTGCGGCAGGGCTGCGCAGCCGGAACCGGTAAAGGCCTCCGGCGGACCGCAGGCGCGCACAGAGAAAGAACTTCGCACCGCGCGCGCCGCGGACAAGACCGCCGGGGCGATCCTGAATGACGGGCAGGCTTCGCCCGCATGGAAAAAAGAGAGAAAAAACAGGAGGAATCCATCGTGAAACTGAGCGGGAGAGAAAAAGCATCTTATGGTCTGGGGGCAATCGGGAAGGATATGGTATATATGCTCTCTGCCAGCTATGTACTGTACTATTTTCAGGACGTGTGCGGCGTAAGCGCTTTTGCCATGGGCATTATACTGCTGGCCGCCCGGGTGTTTGACGCGTTCAATGATCCGGTCATGGGCGTGATCGTGGCCAGAACGCGTACGCGCTGGGGAAAATTCCGCCCCTGGCTGATGATCGGCACGCTGACCAATGCGGTTGTGCTGTATGTCATGTTCGCGGCTCCTCCGAAGCTGGACGGTCCCGGTCTGGTGGCATACGCGGCCGTTACCTATATTCTGTGGGGCGTGACGTATACGATGATGGATATTCCCTACTGGTCCATGATTCCTGCCTTTACAGAGAGCGGAAAAGAGCGGGAAGGGCTGACCACCCTGGCCAGATCCTGTGCCGGCGTCGGATCGGCCATTATCACCGTTGTCACAATGATTGCCGTACATGCGCTCGGCGGCGGCAATGAGCGGACAGGCTTCCGGTGGTTTTCCCTGATCATAGCCGTTCTCTTTGTGCTGTTTATCACCCTGACCTGCGTCAGTATCCGCGAGAAGGCAACCGTCAATATGAAAGCGCCGTCCATCGGGGAGATGTTCCGCGCCCTGCTGCAGAATGACCAGGCCATGACAGTTGTCGTCACGATCGTCGTGATCAACTGCGCGATTTATATCACATCCAACCTCGTCATCTATTTCTTTAAATATGATTTCGGCGGCACGGGATGGTTCAACAGCTATACCCTGTTCAATACGTTCGGCGGCGCCGTCCAGATTCTCTCCATGATGCTGGCCTTCCCGCTTCTGCGGAAATTCATGGATACGATCCGGATCTTTTACATCTGCCTGGCCAGCGCAATGATCGGCTATGCGGTTCTGCTGGGCCTGTCCTTCACAAAAATGTCGAATGTATTCATACTGTTTATTCCCGGCTTCTTCATCTTTGCCGCCAACGGTGTGCTGCAGGTTCTGACCACCATCTTCCTGGCGAATACGGTTGATTACGGCCAGCTGAAGAACGGCAGGCGCGATGAGTCCGTTATCTTTTCCATGCAGACCTTTGTCGTAAAGCTGGCCTCCGGGGTGGCGGCCCTGATTGCGTCCATCTCCCTGACGATCTTCAGCCTGAGCAGCGAATCGACAACAGAAGCGCAGCAGACCATCGACTTTTCACAGAGTGTGGCGGAAGCTTCCAAGAACGGCCTGCGGATGTCCATGACGATCATTCCGGTCATTCTGCTGTTTGTCGGACTGCTCTGGTTCAAGAAGAGATTTCTCCTGAATGACAGCAGAATGGAAGAGATTACGCAGAAGCTTCGAACGGATGGAGAACGGGCATGATACAGGTTCTGAAAAACGCATATGCGCTTCATACCCCCGGCACTTCCTATGTATTCCGTGTGACAGAGACCGGCCATCTGGAGCATCTGTACTACGGGCCGGCCCTCGGACCTGTCACAGAAGGCGATATCAGCGCAATGGAGGAAAAGAGGGTCTTTGAAGCCGGAAATATGATTTCCTATGACGAAAGCCATCCGTACGTGACGCCGGAAGACCTGCGGCTGGAGATGTCCGCTTCCGGAAAGGGCGATATCCGGGAACCGTTTCTGGAGATCGTGCACGCAGACGGCAGCCGGACATCGGATTTTCTGTTCGAAGCAGGGGAGGTGCAGAATGACAAGCCGCCCTTTGAAACGCTTCCGGGCTCCCTGCCGGGGGATGGATGCGGCCATCTCTGCCTGCGTCTGCGCGATGCGCAGTATGACCTGCGGCTGGAGCTGCATTATTATGTGTTTGAAGACTGCGACGTGATCAGCCGCAGCGCCTGTCTGTTCAACGAGAGCCGGGAGGCCGTGACGGTGCTGCGTCTGATGAGCCTGCAGCTGGATCTGGAGGATGCCGGCTACGCGGTCACCTCCTTCACCGGCGCCTGGTCCCGTGAAATGAACCGGAATACGGTGCAGGTCCCGGCGGGTAAATATACGATTTCTTCCGCAGCCGGCACATCTTCCAACCGGGCCAATCCCTTTTTTATGCTTCACAGGCCCAAAACTTCCGAACGGCATGGAAACTGCTACGCCTTTAACCTGATCTACAGCGGAAATCATGTGGAAACATCGGAAGTAAACGCATTCGGGAAGACCAGAATCCTCACCGGGATCAATCCCCGGGGGTTCTCCTGGCAGCTGAATCCTGGTGAACGTCTGGAGGCGCCGGAGGCATTCATGACATTTTCCGGCAGCGGTTTCTCCGAAATAAGCCGGCATATGCACGACTTTATACAGAAGCACATCGTGAGGGGGTTCTGGAGGGACCGTGTCCGGCCGGTTCTGCTCAACAGCTGGGAGGCCTGCTATTTCAATATAGATGAAAACAGACTGCTGCGGCTGGCAAAGAGCGGGCGGGAGGCGGGCATCGAGCTGCTAGTCATGGATGACGGCTGGTTCGGAAACCGCAATGATGACTCCTCATCGCTGGGAGACTGGGCCGTGAACAGAAAAAAGCTTCCGGGCGGTCTGGACGGCATCTGCCGCAAGGTCAATGTGCTGGGAATGGATTTCGGAATCTGGGTGGAGCCGGAGATGATCAGTACAGACAGCGAGCTGTACCGCAGCCATCCGGACTGGGCCATGGAGATTCCCGGCCATCCCCACTCGGAAGGAAGGCACCAGCGGATCCTGGATCTGGCGAATCCGGAAGTGACGGACCATATGACAGAGGTTATGACCGGGGTCTTTGCCTCCGCCAATATCCGATACGTCAAATGGGACATGAACCGCATCTTCTCGGATGTGTATTCGCCGTATCTGCCTCCCGAAAGACAGGGAGAGACGGCTCACCGGTATATCTGCGGACTGTACCGGATGCTGGAAAAGCTGACTTCCCGCTTCCCGGAAATCCTTTTTGAAGGCTGCGCTTCCGGGGGAAACCGGTTTGACCCCGGCATGCTGTGTTATTTTCCCCAGATCTGGGCCAGTGACAACACGGATGCCCTCTGCCGTGCCGGCATTCAGGAAGGGTACAGCTACGGGTACCCGATGTCCGTGATCAGCGCCCATGTGTCATCTGTGCCGAATCACCAGACGCTCCGGATCACCCCTCCGGAGACGCGGTTTGCCGTTGCCGCCTTCGGCGTTCTCGGGTATGAGTGCAATCTGGCTGACATGAATAAAGCAAAGCTGGAGGTGATCCGCTCGCAGATCGCACTGTACAAAGAGTGGCGGGAAGTGCTGCAGAGAGGGCGTTTTTACCGCGGACGGACGCATGGAAATATCCACGAGTGGATCTGCGTGTCAGAGGATAAGAGATATGCCGTCGGCATGCTTCTGCAGGAACTGGCCCGGCCGAACACGCAGTTTGAGAAATTCCGGGCGGCCGGACTGGATCCGGACAGGCGGTACCGCTTCTACAATCTTTCCAGGCGGTACGATATCCGGAAATTCGGCGACCTGATCAACACGGCGGCCCCGGTACATGTGAAGCAGGATTCGGTTCTGCACAACATGATTGCACGCTTTGTCTCACTGCCGGGGGAGACAGAAGAGTATACGGTATCCGGGGCAGTGCTCATGCGCTCCGGCGTGAGCCTGAGCCAGGGCTTTTCCGGGACCGGCTACAATGAGCAGACCAGGTATTTCCAGGACTTTTCGTCACGGCTGTACTTCTGTGAGGCAGTGGAAGAGACGGCAGACCGGCAGAATAATCAGACAACGACATAAAATATTTCGTAAAGAAGTACAATACATCCGTTGACTTTTCTTTCCGAATCTGTTAGTATACTCGTTGTGAGCGGCGGAAGCCGTTGGAATATGTTTGTGCAGGAATGGCGGAATTGGCAGACGCGCAGGCTTCAGGTGCCTGTGGTAGCAATATCGTGTGGGTTCAAGTCCCACTTCCTGCA
>CADBNA010000183.1 GCA_902795835.1 uncultured Lachnospiraceae bacterium
GAGACCTTCGGCAAAGCCAGTGACTGCGTGGAATGCGGACAGTGCGAAGAAATCTGCCCGCAGCATCTGCCTGTTATCAATTATCTCAAAGACGTGGCGAGGCACTACGAGAAAGAGTGAGAGATGAATGGGGAGACGGAGGAGACACAGGTCTGACCCCTGTCTCCTCGTCTCCTTCTGCTTCCTATGTCTCTTTGTCGGAGACGGTTGTGATGCCTTCTCCGGTGTTGGGATTGACGGAGGAATAGATGATGTCGGCGGTGAACAGGATCAGGAGGGCGGCGCAGAGGGGCCAGAGGATTCTGGTCCGGATGCGTTCGATCAGATTGTCGAGCAGGGGCGCGGTGACGTAGATGAATGCCATGCCGCCTATGCCGAATACCAGCAAGCCTTCTGCGCTGATGCGGCCGTTGAGGTTGAGGTAGTATCCTGAGTAATCCCACCATTTCTCTCCGTGGTGCAGGGTTTCCAGGACCCATGAGGAGAGATATTCGACTGTTCCGCAGAGCAGGACGATCATCCAGAATTCGGCGAAGGGTTTCCTGCGGAAGCGGTACAGGATGGTGAGGATCAGGAGCATGCCGCCTCCGTATATGGGGAGCCACGGGCCGTGCAGCACGCCTCTGTTTACAAATGCGCCGCCCTGCAGGAGGGAGATGATTACTTCCCATATCCATCCGGTCAGGCTGCCGATGAAGAACATGAGAATGAGTGTGGGCAGGGAATAGTGCCGGAGGCAGCCGGTGTTTTCTGCGATGGACCGCCTGCTTTTTTCCGGGATCGGGAAGAGGCGGGACGGATAGATTTTGCCGTCGAGTATATCTGCGTATTCTTCAATTTTATCTTCTGTCAGCATCTGCTTCCGGAATTCCTTTTCACTCTTGTCGTAGGAGAGTACGACTCCGAAGTGCCTTTCCAGGATCCCGCGCAGACCTGTGCGGTTTTCGGTCAGGGGCTGACGGTCTGCCGCCAGCTCCCGGATATCTGCATATGCGGTCTGCAGCACGGCTGTGTCCGGCAATTCGAAGAGATAGCGGTCGTTTAGCCTTTCGCTGCCTTCCAGCTGCCCTGCCACGGCATTTTGCCGGATGCATGCGTAGTATTCGGCGAAAACAGCTTCATTGTACGGATTGGCAAACAGAATGCCGACCAGTCCGCCGGTGAGACTCGCGAGGATAGACCACGGTAAAAGTGACAATTCCAGGCAGAAGGCCTCCCATTTGTGTCCTTTCATCATGCGGGCGGACAGACGGATCGCCTCCATCGGCGCGATGTCCGGATTTTCCGCCACCAGATACGGAACGAGCAGATACGCGTACCGTTTTACAGGATACAATACAATTGTGAACAGCCACAGATAGGAAAGGAGGCTGCAGACTGCCATGGACAGAGAGGCTTTTGCGTGCCGCTTTATCCGGTACAAAAAGCCCATCCGGGAGACCGGGACCTTTTCATAGAGGCGTCCCTCCAGGAAAATCCGGGCGTATAATGCACGGTATACATTGATGACAAATGTCCAGAATACCAGCATCAGGCAGAATCCGAGTACGGCAGCCAGGATGACGGAGGCGCGGTTTGATCCCAGAATTGTGTCAAACAGGGTCAGCAGATGATAGAGCAGCGCCCCGGATTCGACCATGTTTACAATGGAGGAGAGCACCCCTCTGGAGTGCCCAAGCTCTACGTCGCCGATGTGCGTGTCCTTCCCGCTGTATACTTCCATACGGTATTTCAGCGAATTGATCACGTTGTCAGGGTCGTTGTTGATCAGCTCATTATAGAGAGATGCATCCTCGGCATAAATGTCTGCGCTTAATGACTGTGCGGAGTCGGGAGCACTGGATTCGAAAATCTGAGACGGGTGACGGATCTGAAAAATGTGAAGGGAATTGCTGTAATCAGTCCCCAAAATGGCCGCTAAAAGGCAGGCAAAGACAAAGATCCAATAGTGGGACCGCAAGGAGAGTCTTGCCCGTTTCCGGATTTCTTTTCTTTCTGGCATATGGTGTAACTCCTGTATCGCTAACAGAACTGCAGAACCGCGTCTGTTTCTGCTTTTTATTTCTGCTTTCTTATTTCTGCTTTTTAAGTGGAAGAGAACATACATAATATAATATAATAATTGGGAGAATGAAAGTAAAA
>CADBNA010000184.1 GCA_902795835.1 uncultured Lachnospiraceae bacterium
AGCTAAGTTCCAATAATAGCCCAAAAAAACTGAAAATAACAGTAGCAGCCCCGGGGTTTTTATCGATTCCCCGGGGCTGCTGTCATGTATCCGTGCAGTTTATATGAAGATTGTGTTTTGCAAGTCAGTTCCCGACAGCAGCAGGCTGTCCGCTTCGGCTTCATGCGTGACCAGTATTACGGTCTTCCCCTGTGTATATTTCCGTATATATGCCCGCATCCTGTCTTTTGTATCAGTATCGAGTCCGGTAAAGGGCTCATCCAGCATCAGGAGGTCATACTCTGCCAGACAGGCGCGCACTATGGCCGTCCGCCGCTTCATGCCGGCGCTGAAGGCCGACACCGGCTGATCCAGACTTTCACCCAGACCGGCTTCCCGCAGATGTTCTTCTGCTGCGGACACTCCTGCATATGCCGCGCTTCCCACGAGGACATTCTGAACTGCCGTCAGCGATTCACATAGACGGTCTTCCTGGAAGACGGCGCTGATTTTCTCCGGTACGCCTTCTATCCGGCCGCTATCCAGCTGCTCCAGGCCCATGATCAGGCGAAGCAGGGTTGTCTTTCCGATTCCGGAAGGGCCCCGTATTACACTGAGAGCGCCTGCCGGGAAAACGAAGGATTGATCCCGGAACACCTTCCTGTCTCCGTAGCTCTTTGAAATTCCGGTCAGGACGATGTCTTCCTGATGTGATGTTGTCGGAGCCTTTATTTGTTTCCGATCTGCCGGCTCCTGACTGCTCTCAGGCCCTCCCTGTTCCAGGCTTTTCATCTGTATTACCGGATTCTGACTGCTCTCAAAGTCTCCCCGTTCCAGGCTTCTCTTCTTCCCTGTCAGTTTCCGGCTCATAATCATACCGTCCAGGCATCGCAGCAGCAGCATAATCAATTTTTCAAATACCAGGCTTGCCGCTACAGCGGCAACTGTCCAGGCAAGCAGCGTTTCCGTATCCAGGATGTTTTTGGCCAGATACATCGCTCTTCCAACAGAGCCTGCCGGCATCCCGATGATTTCTGCGGCTATGCCGGCTTTCCAGGCCATGCCTGCCGAGGTCCGGAGGGCTGCGTACAGATAGGGCCATAATGCGGGCCATGTGACCACGCGGAACCGTTCCGGCGCGGACAGCCTGAATATTTCCGCCATTTCTTTCATCTGGCTGCCGGAAGAACGGCAGCCGGTAAGGGTATTCTGATAGACCACAGGCAGGACGATCAGTATGGAAACCACCACGGACAGATACCGGGCCGATACCCAGATCAGAAAAATGACAATGACAGCGGCCACCGGCACCGCTTTTGCCGCCGCGATCCAGGGCTGCAGAAGCAGTTCAATTCGCCGGTGTGAGGATGCTGCCATCCCAAGCAGAATGCCGCCGGCAGCACCGGCCAGATAGCCGTAAGAGATGCGCAGAAGGCTGCGAAAAATCGTTAAGAAAAACGCTTTCTCCCCTGCCATAGCACAGAGGCGGCTCAGCACCCGCCAGGGAGACGGCAGCAGAATGCTCTGCCGGAGGCATAGAGAAAGCACCTGCCATACGGCAAGTGCCAGAAGGACCGATCCCATCCTCCAGATTCCGTCGGCTCTGCGCCGGCTTTTATCCGGTTTTCCGGTCTTATGATTCATAATAGAAATCCTGTCCGGGAAGCGCACCTCCTACAGACGCCGGGTCCATCTCATAAAGGACCGCCAGATACCCGGAAAGCGCCGCCTCGGCCTCTTCTCCCGTCAGGCAGGCAAGATGACAGTGCGGCAGTGCCTTTTCGGCAATGGCCGCCGAACCCACAATTCCGTATTTCTCGATCAGGGCTGCGGCTCCTGCGGGGTCGCTTTCCGTATACAGAACCGATTCCCTGTACTCCTCCAGAAAGGCCCGCACCTCCTCCGGGTGCTGTTCTGCAAATTCTGTGCGCACGGCCATCACGCCGGTTACGACGGAGCAGTCATCATGCAGTCTGTCCCATTCCACTCCCAGATCCAGCACAGCCCGAAGCCCTTCCGTTTTTGCGCAGGCTGCTGTCGCAAACGGCTGGGGCAGCATGGCGGAAGCAGAGTCGTCCTGTTCTATTCTGGCAAGGGCTTCCGTCGTGTCCGCACACCAGACGATATCCAGGTCTTTTTCAGGGTCCATTCCGTTTTTAGTCAGAAGATGCCGCAGGACATATTCCGGTGTGGCGCCCCCGCCTGTTGCGTAGAGGGTCTTCCCTCTCAGATCTTCCATTGTCTGAATGTCTTCTTCTCTCGAAACCACGTACAGCACGCTGCGCACGCTGACAGACAGCAGCTTCACACCGCCGTCCGTCTTGTTGTACAATACGGCTGCCAGATTGGCCGGAACCGCGGCAATGTCGATTTCTCCCTTCGTCAGGGG
>CADBNA010000185.1 GCA_902795835.1 uncultured Lachnospiraceae bacterium
ACGCCCCAGGCGTCCGCGTCGGCGATGTACTCTCCGCTCAGCCATTCCTGGCTGGCATAGACCAGGTCTTCCGCCCCTTTCAGGGATCCGGTGGTGTCACCTGCAATCAGCATATCCGCTGCTTCCTTCGGGTTCTCCAATGAATTTCTGGTAAAAAAAGGCTAAAAGAAAGGACACGCAGATGGATTTGCTGCGCTGTGAAAATGTGACCAAGTCCTATGACGGGCGGACGATTATCAGTAATATTTCCATCCATCTGGGAAAGGGAGAGCTGGTGTCGCTGCTGGGCCTGAGCGGGTCCGGCAAGACCACGCTGTTTCAGGTTCTGTCCGGCCTGACTGCGCCCGATGAGGGACACGTCTATCTGACGGAGGAGGATGTGACCGCCAGGCCCGGCAAGATCAGCTATATGCTGCAGAAGGACCTGCTCCTTCCGCACAAGAAGGTGATTGACAATGTCTCTCTTCCCCTGGTGATCCAGGGCATGAAGAAGAGGGAAGCCAGGCAGAAGGCGGAGCCGTATTTTTCCCAGTTCGGACTGGAGGGCACGCAGGAGCAGTATCCCGCGCAGCTTTCCGGCGGCATGCGGCAGAGGGCAGCGCTTCTGCGCACGTATCTGGGCTCGGAGGGCGTCGCCCTTCTCGATGAGCCGTTTTCCGCTCTGGACATGATCACAAAGGGCCAGATGCACGACTGGTATCTGGATGTCATGAGCCGCATTGACCTGTCCACGATCTTCATCACGCATGACATCGATGAGGCGCTTATTCTCTCCGACCGGATCTATATTATGACCGGCCGGCCGGGGCGCATCGACACGGAGATCCGGATCCGGACACCCCGAAGCCGCCGCTCCGGCTATGACCTGACAGAAGAGTTTCTGGCGTATAAAAAGGAAATTCTGGGCATACTGGGATAACCAAAGCCGCTGTAAATCCTGGCCTTGCCCGGCGTTACAATCAGCTTAACAAGTACCCCCGCTTCTGCTATAATTCAGGAAGAAGCGGGGGCTTTTTGCGGCCATCGGTTTTTCATGAAGAATCCCGGAAAAATCCCCGATCTGTTCTTGATGTGGGAATTATTGTTTTATTTTTATAAAGGAAGGTGAACAAGATGAAAAAAAGATCCTGCCGGTTCTTTCTCGTACTTCCGGTTCTGACCCTTATGCTGATCCTGGGCGCCTGCGGAGGGGGCAAATCGTCTGCCGCTCCGGCACAGCAGAATTATTCCGGCGGGGAATCCTCCGCAAAAGCATCGGACGAGTCCGCCTATTCCTCCCAGTATATGGATTTTGAGGAGGGCGCGCCTCTGGCGATGGGGGATGTCTCCTACGAAGAATCCGCGGAGGCCAGGACAGACGCGTCTGCAGACAGCGGGAGCGGAACGGATTCCGAAGGTACGCAGCTGGATGAAAAGCTGGTCTATTCCGGAAGCCTGTCCATCCAGACGCTGGAGTATGATGACTGCGTCGCCTCGATCCGCAGCAAGATCAAAAGCGCCGGCGGCATCATCGAGTCTGAGTCCGAGTCAGATGACGACTATCACTGGTACTACGACGACCATGTCAATACATCGACCCGCACGCTGTATCTCACCGTCCGCATTCCCTCTGCCGGGTTTTATGACTTCCTCTCATCAGTAAGCGAGGCGGGAAAGGTCACCGGCCGGTCCGTCAATGTGGAAAACATCAGCCAGACCTATTCAGATACAAAGACCCAGATCGAGGCGCTGGAGATCGAGGAGAAGCGTCTGCTGGAGATGATGGAAAAGGCAGAGACGATCGAGGATATGATCGCCGTAGAATCCAGACTGACTGAGGTGCAGTCCGACCTGAACTTCTACAAGACGCGGCTGCGCGGCATGGATACCGACGTCGCGTATTCGACGATCAGCATGACCGTAGAAGAAGTGAAAAAATACTCGCCGACCGTAGTCGAACAGACCTTCCGCGACCGTGTCAGGGAAGCTTTCTCCCATGCCTGGAAAGCTTTTATCGGGTTCCTGCAGAACCTGGTCATCGTCGTGATCGAACTGCTGCCGTTCCTGCTGCTGATCCTGGTGATCGTACTGCTTGTGCTGCTTGTCAGAAAACTGACAGCCCCGCGGCGGGAAGCCCGCAGACTGAAAAAATTAGAGGAGCAGGCGCGCAGACAGGCCGAGACACAGGCCAGGATGCAGGCGGCCATGATGCAGCAGGCGCGGCAGATGCCGCCTGTGCCGCCCGTGCCTCCCTACGGGAGAACCCGGCCGTCCGCAGGTCCCGCAGCACCGGAAGCGCCTGCTGTGCCGGAAAAACCGGAGGGAAAAACAGAAGTCGGGGAAACAGAAGCAGCGGATGCCCATGAAGACAAAACGTCGGCAGAGTAAGCTTCGGCGCGCCGGATCTGACACTGGAGATCATTTTCAGATCTATTTCTTTTCAGACAGAATCCCGGTCGGGATATCCGGCGGAACCTGTGAGACAGATTTTTCAGAGGCAGAGAAGGCCATGCTCTGAAACCGGACGGAGAACAGCGAAAAGAGCCGCCAATAAAAGCGGCTCTCCTGCGTTACCTCCAGGAGGCCGGGTGTGTGATGAGGACACCCGGATTGTTAAGATGGATGACAGAAAGAGTATTCCGAGGTTAATAAACCCTAACCATGGTTAGATATTACAATAATTTGTTAGAGAAGTAAAGACCCAAATGAAAAAAATATTTAAAAATATTTTCCCGGCATATTGACAAAGAAAATATATTTGATA
>CADBNA010000186.1 GCA_902795835.1 uncultured Lachnospiraceae bacterium
ACCAGACGGTAATCCGGATGGCTCAGAGAAGGTCCGACCGTGCTCATGATATAGCGGATATTCATCAGGGCAGCCATCTGGCTGTTTCGGTAGTCGTTCCGGAATACCACATAATTGTGTCCCAGTCCTTCCAGGTACATGATGTCCGGCCACACTTTGTGGATGAACTGCACCACGTTTTTGTTATATGTGGTGTTGTAAAAGGATACGCCCTCGTAATCCTGTCCCTGCGGCTCATTCCAGATCATCTTGTCGTTGAAGGTCTTATCCGTGCGCACTACGGCATCTCCGGCTGCATGGATAAAGTCCAGACCGGCCCGGCTCCACTGCAGGCGCCCGTTCTGCGTCGTCATCTCATCCAGCGTGGCAATGCCGGTGGTGCCAAAGGTGATATTGGCATCTGTCATAACATTGGCAAAAACCATGCAGGCTGTGATTAGAAGCGCGGCCAGGCGCACCGGGTACATACCCTGCATCTGCCCGCGCATATTTCCTTCCTGCTTCTGTTTCCGCAGGCTTAGCACGGTCACCATCGCCAGAAACAGCAGGGCACCGGCCAGGGTCAGTACAAAGTGGCGGTACAGGTGAAATACATCCATGGCCACCCTGTGCCGGAAAAAGTACAGGAAGCCGGCAGCCAGCAGGATCCATGCCGCAAGCAGCGATCCTGTATGAAAACCGTCGATCCTGTCGATCACAGAGGCCAGCATAAACGCCGCAAACGGAATAAAAATGAATGTATACCGGGTGGCCAGGTTGACGCCCTTGTTGAATACCAGCGCCGTGACCGGGGAAAACAGCAGGAAGAAGGTCAGCACCGCACCGGCGGCATAGGTTTTTTTCCGCCGGGAATACCCGATTCCCTCGGCAAAGAACAGGATCAGCGCCGGCAGCGTAAGCAGAGAGAAAAACAGCTGGATGTGCTCGATATAGCTGACCGGTCCCTGATAATTCATCTCCGTTCCCAGGAAATTATTGGACAGCATACGCAGAAGAATCCAGATATCCTGATCCCGTCCGTACAGCAGCCCCTGCTGCCGGATTTTTTCAAGCAGAGAAGCCTGGCCGGCCAGCCGGGTGGACACCTGGGTGAACTGATAATAGACCGGCAGCACCAGCACAGCCGCCAGCAGCGCGGCGCTGACAACGCTGAGCACTGTCCTGCCCAGAATCCGCAGGATCTCAGCCGTGCTCTTCGCCGCCGGTCCTTTTTCCGTGCGCAGGATAAACAGCCGGACCGCCAGATACAGAGCGCATGCCAGCGCGATCATATAGCTGATATAGATGCTGAATATCAGAGAAGCCGCAACCGCGGCTGTAAGACCAAAAGAATATCTGTCTTTCCGGATGCTTCTCTCCAGCAGCCAGAAAATGAGAGAAACAAATACGCATCCCGTAGCAAAAAAGTAATGCGTGCCCCACAGCATCATAAAACCGCAGAAAGCGCAGCAGTATGCCGCGAGAATTTTCGCTTCCCTGCGCAGGTCAAAGCTATCGAGAAACAGCATCACAAACCATCCGGTCATGCAGCATTTCAGCAGCTGCATGAATACCAGGGATCCGTACATGGCTCTGTCCATACGCAGTACGCCGAAGAGATAGAACGGGATATTGAACGGGTCCATGATGTGTCCCTGGTTGTTCAGCAGATCCAGCCCGAACCCGATATTAAACTCCCACAGGGAAAAATCGCCATTGCGCAGCTTGTACACAACATTCAGCATCGACGCAATATACTGCTGGGCCGTATCGCTGCCGGAACCGTAGAATACATAGGCGAAGCCCCTGAAAAACATATTTCTGTAAATATACAGCCCGGTCAGGACCATGAGCAGCGTCAGACACAGCCAGGGATGGGTCTCAACGACCGGAAGCAGTCCTCTTCTGTCCTGTTCCCTTTTTTGTCTCTGCATAGACCTCTTCCTCCCCCCACTACAATGAGCTTATGATTGTCCGGCGCTGTAAGCCGTACAGTAAAGCGCAGACTTCATCTCAGGCTGAAAGCAACTCCCGGCACAGGCTGCCGCCGCTTCTCCCCAGCAAAAAACACAATCCCCGCCAGCGGGAATTCTGGCACAGGTTGCTCCCGGCACAGGTTACCGCCGCTTCTCCCCGGGCAGAAACAGCAGTTCCTCTCCGCTCTCTCCTGCGGCATGGATGGCGCCCAGCACCGCTTTTTCCAGATTCTGCAGTTCTTCCCGATCCTCAGCCTCGATGTAATACCTGGCAAAATACGGCTGCGGGCCGCGGATGCCGACCGCGTCCCCCTTTTTACAGAAAAGATGCGTCTCTGAGACGCCCTGCCACCCGGCGATCTGTTCCATAGCCGACTGGTCCGCGACCACACCTTCGCGAATCGTAGTCAGGTAGATGCCCTCCGCCCAGCGGCTGCCTTTTGCGCTGTAGCCGTCAAAACGCCGGATGGCTTCCTCCGGACAGCACACCAGGTCCAGCAGCAGTTCCTCTATATCCATCCCGGCGGACATGTCAGTCAGCTCGTGTTCAAATCCGAAATAGCGGGCCGCGATCTCACACACCTGAATCTCCTGCCCGTCCCAGAAGCACTGCATGGCCATCGGCCCCCAGGTCTGTCCGGTATATGCGGCGTACCGCCGGAGAATGTCCGTCACGGGTCCGCACACGGCATCATATACATCTGATGGATAGCGGTTTGCGTAATTGACCGGGATCGCGTCTGCCTTCCAGGGAGCCGTCTCGCGGTCGGCGATCGACACCAGATGCAGAACTCCGTCCGCCAGAAAAGCCTGGCAGTTCAGCTCCTGTCCCTGCGAGATCGTCTCCAGCAGGACACAGCCGTCGCCGGAAAACTGCGCGCTGTCAGAAAAATACTGCCGGACCTCTGCGGCAGTATTCACCACATGCATCCCGCGCGAGCCATAGCTGTCCACCGGCTTGACCAGAGCCGGAAAACGGATTCCCGCTTCCTCCGGCGCCTCATCGCGGAAGTCCGGAGGCAGACGGATGTATGCCGGCACGGAAATACCCAGCTTCCGGCAGATGCTCTTGGTCACCTCTTTGTCGCGGTAGGCCGGAAGCATCTCCGGCGTCGCATAGCAGGGCAAACCTGCCTCCGCGGCGATCTTCACCATGCACTCAAACATCAGGTCGGAAAAGCTCGTAATGATGGCATCTATCTTCTCATCCCGGCACTTTTGGGCGATTTTTCCGGTTTCCCGCACATCAATTGTCCAGTCCTGATCCGCGAATTGTCTCGCGGGGCCGTCCGGATACCCGTCACAGACGACAGTGTACAGTCCTCTCTCCCGGGCCTTTTTTACCAGGCCGCTCAGTTCAAACAGAGACCCCAGAATCAGAAGACGCTTCATGCTCATACACCTCTTTTACAATAAACTGCGGCTCCGAATTGATGCACATAAAGATCCTGCCCACATATTCTCCGATAATCCCCAGCATGATCATCGTCATGCCGAAGAAAAAGAGCATCAGGCACACCAGAGCCGAATAGCCCTGCGGGACCATGGGATCCAGAATCCGCCGGACAATCGTCACCACCGTAAACAGAAAAGCAAACAGGGTCATCAGAATTCCGGCGACGCCGGCGATCCGCAGCGGCTTGACGGTAAAATTCGTAAAATTGGACCACAGCTTCACAAGCGACTTCAGGCTGTATCCGGAATGTCCCTCCGTCCGCTCGAAATGCTCGATCTCCACATTGGCAATGTTCCGCGTGGTCCGGAGGAACAGCCCTTCCATGAAGGAATACGCATAGCGGTAATTCATAATCTCATTGACAATAGTCCGGCGCGCCACCCAGAAGCTGGTAAAGGCCATCCCCTTGGGTTTGTTCAGGAACACCTCCTCAAACCGGTCGTCCATATGCGTCAGGAGATTGCGGAATCCGCTGTGCTTCTTCTGGTAATACTTTCCCAGCACCACATCATACCCCTCCTCCAGCTTCGCCAGCAGAGCGGGGATATTTTTCGGATGCGTCTGCATGTCGTCATCCAGATTGATCACGATATCGCCCGAGGTAAAATGCATGGCCGCAACTTCCGCGTTGGCCTGACCGGTATTCTTAACAAGGTCGATCAGCTTCACGAAAGAATACTTCTTCTGCATTTCTTTCAGAAAAGGCAGCGCCGCCGGATCCGGGGAGCAGTCATTCACAAGCACCACCTCAAAGGCATCCGTGTGCAGCACCTCAGAGAAGACCTTCTGAATCTCCTGCAGCTCCGTGTCAAATATTTCCTGTGTATTGTAGCACGGCACGATGACCGAGTATTTGATTCCATTCATAATTTGCCGCTCCTTCCTGCTATCGGGATCATCGGGCAATTGCAAGAATCCTCATGCAACTCTGTGTCTGTCAGGATGCGTATATGCAAATGCCGGCAAAAATAACCAGCAGCGCCAGCAGCTTTTTTTTCGTAACCTTCTCCCGGAGAAAAACGACTCCCAGAACCGTCACGAAGACATAGCCGGCCGTCTCCAGCACAGGCCCGTAATTCATCGGCAGCACCCGGTAGGCCAGCAGTGTCAGCAGCGTGCATCCGCCGAACACCAGATAGCTGATGATCACCGACGGGTTCAGATACTCCGCCAGAAAACTCCTGTGTTCCTTTACCGCTTCCTTTTTCAGAAATATCTGCGAGCAGCTGGACAGAAATACGCCCGTCAGATAAATCGCCATATACGGCAGCAATTTTGTATTCATGCCCGTTCCTCCCTGTTCACACCCGCCTGTCTCCGCTTATGCCTGTCCCATCCTGTTCAGGCCTGCTCGTCCCTGTCAGCCAGTGCGTACAGTACGCATCCGACTATCAGTATTCCGGCACCGGCCAGCTGTTTTGCCGTAATATGCTCATGAAAAACAGCCATGCCGATCAGCATGCCCCAGACGACTGTAACGGCCTTGTTGGTATAGGCAACCGTGACCGGCATGTGCTTCAGCACCTGCTGCCAAAGCACAGCATACACGCCCAGCACCAGAATCATGCCGCCATAAAGCAGAATAAAGGGCAGGCTCAGAAACCGCTGTCCGGCAGCGCTCTTGCTGAAAATCCCGGAGCAGGCGTAGACCAGCAGCGCCGCGTGCAGCAGGAGGAACCAGCGGCCGCGGCCGGTGTTTTCATTTATTTCTTTTCTCATTTCACTCACCGCTGCCGCCCTCTCTTCTGACTTTCCAATATTGGTCTGCCGTATTCTTTTCCTGTCTGCACAGAACAGCTGTCGTGTTTTTTCCAGATTTTACTGTCCTGCAGCCCAACTTATTTTTTAGAGAAGAATTCCCTTGCGCATGCAATCACGCGCTCCCGGTCTTCTTCCGTCATGCCGTAGTACATAGGCAGGCGCACCAGGCGTTCGCTCTCACGGGTCGTCCACGCATCCTCTCCGTGGAACCGTCCGAACCGCAGCCCTGCGGGTGAGGAATGCAGGGGAATATAGTGGAAGGTCGTCAGGATGCCGTTTTCCTTCATATGCGCTATAAAGCGTGAGCGGTCCGCCAGATCCCGCAGCTTCAGATAAAACATGTGCGCATTGTGCCGCACTTCATCCGGAATCGTCTGCAGCTCGATGCGGCCTTCCGCTTCCAGATCCGCAAAAGCTTCCCTGTAGCGGTTCCACGTATGCATCCGGTCCGCGGTAATCTCCTCCGCATGCTCGAGCTGTCCCCACAGGTAGGCGGCGTTCATCTCGCTTGGCAGATAGCTGTCGCCAAAATCCACCCAGGTGTATTTGTCTACCTGTCCGCGGAAAAAGCGGGAGCGGTTGGTTCCCTTTTCCCGCAGGATCTCGGCTCTCTCATTGTTCTCGCTGTCGCGGATGATGATCGCGCCGCCTTCCCCCATCGAGAAATTCTTTGTCTCGTGGAAGGAATAGCAGCCGTAATCGCCGATCGTCCCCAGATAACGTCCCTTATATGTGCTCATGACACCCTGGGCGGCGTCCTCCACCACCTTCAGATTATGCCGGGCGGCAATATCCAGAATCGTATCCATCTCGCAGCTGACACCTGCATAATGCATGACAAAGACAGCCTTCGTCCGGTCCGTGATGGCATCCTCGATCAGCCGCTCGTCCATATTCATGGTATCCGGCCGGATATCCACAAAGACCGGCACCGCGCCGCAGAGCACCACAGCAGTAGCCGTGCTGGAGAAGGTATAGCTGGGCAGAATAACCTCGTCTCCCTTCTGCAGGCCGCACAGCAAAGCCGCCATATCCAGGGCCGTTGTGCCGCTGGTCGTCAGAAAAGCCTTCTGCGCGGAAAAATGCTCCTCCATCCAGGCATTGCATCGTTTTGTAAACGAGCCGTCGCCGCAGATCTTATGGGATTCAATAGCCTGTTTCACATAATCCAGTTCTGTCCCGTAATACGGCGGCACGTTAAAATCTATGTTTCCGGACATATCGCTTAAGTTCTCCTTTATGTGTTTCCCGGCCTGCTGCCGTTTTCCTTATATTTTTCTGTTCCCCGGCAAATCCAGACCCCGCCGGGACAGCTGCCGGCTCATCCCCTTATTGGTTCCACTTCCCCCGGCAAATCCAGACCGCTGCAGAAAGCGGCCTGTCCTTACAAACAGTACATTTCAGGCCCGGCGCTTCCGGCTCCGCCGGCACGCCTGCGGTCCTCTTCCATGATTTCCGCCATGATATCCGCGTATTCCACGGTTTCATGGGACTGCCTGACTCTGCAGTCATTGTACAGCAGCGTCAGGTTGGGGCTGTAGTAGGGATCTCCCGCCTCCAGCACTTTGGCCCAGCGTGACCGGAAATGACGGATCTCATTTTTAAAGCGTTCTCTCTTTTCCGGTGACTCCTCCGAACCGCGGCTCAGTGACTCGTGATGGTACAGCTGTACGCCGGGATCCAGCACGATCAGCTGCCCGGTTTCCCGGATGCGCAGGCAGAAATCCATGTCATTGAGCGCCACTGCAAAGCTCTCATCCATGCCGCCGGTCTGGTCCCACGCCTCGCGGCTGACCATCATGCAGGCGGCGGTAACGGCACTGATATCCTGCACAGCCTGCAGGCGGCCGAAATACCCCGCTTCATAGGACTGCGCGCCGGTCAGGATGTGACCGGCAAAGCCGCCCAGGCCGATCACGGCTCCGCAGTGCTGTACCGTATCGTCCGGGTACAGCAGCTTTGCCCCGACAGCGGCGACATCGTCACGCTGACAGTGGGCAAGCATCCGCTCCATCCAGTCGGGCGTGATTACCTCAGTGTCATTGTTCAACAGGATCAGGTATTTTCCCTCTGACGCATCGACACCGCAGCGGTTGACTGCCGGATAATTGAACGCGCCCTCAAACCGCACCACCTTCACGCGGGGGCTGTCGGCGCAGAGCCGGTCATAGAGAGCAAAGGTCTCCGGCTGGGTGCTGTTGTTTTCAACGATGACGATCTCATAATTGTCATACGTCGACTTTTCCAGAATAGAAGTCACGCAGCGGGACAGCGTATCCGCCTGATCCTTGTTGCAGATAATAATGGAAATCCGGTCTTTCTGCACGGGCTGCAGCACCGGGCGGAACAGCACGAATATATCCGTATACTCCAGCTCCGCCTGCATGCCGCATCTCTCAAAATGAGCCTGCACTGCCCTGCGGCCGGCGTCGATGGCGTACTCCTTGCTCTCCGGATTGCCGGCGGTCGATGCGTCATGGGCTCTCCAGTGATACAGCACCCTGGGGATATGCCGGATCACGCCGGCCTTTTCACAGCACCGCAGGATCATGTCCCAGTCCTGGGCGCCGTCAAACTCCTTGCGGAAACCGCCCACCTCCTGCAGGATGTTTCTCCTGACCAGGAAAATGTGGCAGATGTAGTTGATGCTCCGCAG
>CADBNA010000187.1 GCA_902795835.1 uncultured Lachnospiraceae bacterium
CACGATGCAAAGGAACAGCACCAGTATGATGCCGGGAATAACAGTTGCCGTGAAGCAGGCCAGCACGGATGTTCCGCTGGACCAGGCATACAGGATCTGCGCCGAGCTGGGCGGGATCAGCAGTCCCAGGGGACAGGCCGCCGCAAGAAGCGCTGCGGTGTACCCCTTCGGATATCCGGCCTTTGTCATACGGGGCTCCATAAGGGCGCCGATGCAGGAGAGCGTAGCGGAAGCGCTGCCGGAAATGGATCCGAATACGGCGGATGTGATGACCGCCACCGCGCCCAGGCCGCTCTTGAAGCGTCCCACAAAGCGCTGGACCAGTCCGATCAGCGCGTCTCCGATGTGTCCCTTCTCCATGACTTTTCCGGCAAGGACAAACAGCGGGATAGCCAGGAGGATCGTCGAATTGATCTGCGAATATCCGCTGGCCAGCAGGGTGCTGGGATTAAAATGCAGAGAATAGGTGAGCCACAGGAATGATCCGCCGAACGCAAAGGGGATCGGCATGCCCACGATCAGGCCTGCGATCAGAATGAGGATACTTATCACAACATGTATTGACATTATTACTCATCCTCCTCTTTCCGTTCTTCTTCCACAAGTCTTGCCGCCTCGGCTTTGGAGGGAACATCTATGCCGGGATATTTTGCCTTGACTGCGTCAGAGACATAATCCCCCTTGTGCGGTTCGGAAAAATGTCCGTTCCGGTGGAACAGCAGGATATTATGGATCAGATAATACACGTGGTAGAATTCCATCAGCAAAAAGCCGAAGAACACCGCCGACTTGGGGATGACAAGCGGGATCTTCAGGGCTGTTGAAAGTCCCCACTTGCTGATTTCCATCTTGAAATAGCGGTATGCCCATATCAGAACAATGGTGTTTACGACTATGGTGAGAGCCTGGGCAACGAGTGCCAGAATGTCTTTCGTGCGCAGGTTCTTGATATACACATTCAGAAGATCCGCCTTGATATGGCTGTCCTCATAGCTGCCGTACACGGCGCCCATAAAGTAGAGCCAGAAAGCAAACAGCATGATGACCTCATCCGATCCGTAAAAGTTTGCTTTAAAAATATAGCGCAGGATAACGGAATAACACATGGCGGCGGTGGAAACCACGCTTCCCGTTATCATAAGCACTTTAACGATGTTCTGAAGGATGTTCCAGAACGCTGTCTGAGTCAGATCAAAGTGTTTCGCAGGCATCAGACCATCTCCTTTTTTTCCGGGATTCCGTTTCTGAAACAGCCGGGGCACGAAAAAAGCGGTGCCCCGGCTGTCTGGCTGGTTAACCCTGATCCGTTCTGTGTGAACCGGATCAGTTAGCTGCCGATACCGTCTCTGGAAGCATCATGAATTGGCGTCAATCAGTCCCTGCAGGATATCATCGCCGATATTCTTGCCGAGTTTCGGCCAGGTCACATCGATGATATGCTGACGGTATGCCTGCAGTTCTTCATCCGTAAGCGGAAGGATCTCCACGCCGTATTCCTCCAGAGCCTTCAGGGCCTCTTCATCACCTTCTTTGGCTGTCTCGAAGCTCTTCTCGGATTCCTCTCTGAAGGTTGTCACGATCAGCTCCTGCAGATCCTCGGGCAGGCTGTCATATACATCCTGGCTCATGAAGAAGCCGATGTTCTCCGCAAATACATTGTACGGCACATAATATTTGATAACATCGCGGAAATCAGAGTAGTTCAGCTGCGGCGTTCCGCCGATCCAGCCGTCACAGACGCCGGTCTGCATAGCCGTATACAGGTCTGCATAGGCAATGGTGGTGGCGGAGAAGCCCATGTCCTCTGTCACCAGGTTGTACACTTCGATCGCCGGCGCACGGACCATCAGGTCCTTCTTGGCAGCGTCAACATCCTGGTAGTTCTCGGGATATTTCGCGAAGCCGAAGCCGATCAGGCCTTCCACGTACATGCCCAGAAGCTTGATGTTCAGGTCGCTGAGAATCTTTGTGTAGTTCTCGAAGAAATAGGAACCCTCGCCGAAGGCTGCTCCCATGCCGTCATAGCCGTTAATCAGATAAGGAATAAAGTTCATCTCCAGACGGGAGTCATATTCTGACGGAACGGGGATGAGGGCCAGGTCTACGGTGCCTTCCATCAGCTCCTGGAACGTCAGGGTGTAGTCGCCAAGCTGGCTGGAAGGATACAGGGTGATCTCCAGCCGTCCGTCGGACTCGGTCTCCAGTTTCTCTTTGATGCGCTCAAGGGCGGCATAGCCGAGATGCTCTGTGTTGTAGTGCGTGGCCAGACGCAGGCTGTAGGTCTTGGAATCGTCGGCCGAGACAGGGACCACCATGATCAGGCACAGGGTCAGGGTCAGAAGAATGCTAACAAATCTCTTCATTTTCTACCTCCTTTTGTACAGCGATAACAGTGCTTTCTCATCATGCAGCTTTTTTATAATGCAGCTTTTCATAAATGAATGAAGCTGATTATTTTTTCCCGGTTTTGACATACTGCAGGAGCTGGTCCTTGTTCATTCCCTCGATTCCCAGCTCGTCCAGGCCGCAGCCGTCCGCTCTCCAGTCACGCTCGTGGACAACGTTGATGATGTCGATAAATCCGTTTGTCAGTGGCATCG
>CADBNA010000188.1 GCA_902795835.1 uncultured Lachnospiraceae bacterium
CGGCGGCTCTGTCAGTGAATAGTCGCCTTCCGCTGTCCCGTAGCTGATGCTGTAGCCTTCCGCCGGGTCTGTCACGCTCACGCTGATTCCATGGCCCTGGCCGTCATAGGATCCGTAATATCCAAATGACGATACCTGCATCTGCCGGAGAACTTCCGGTTCCGGCACAGAGTATACATCGGGCGTATATCCGCCATCCCCTTCGGGCGTATATCCGCCATCCCCTTCGGGCGTATATCCCCCGTTATCGTAACTCCCCTCTTCCGGAACAGGGTTTTCCTCCCCTGTGTTTTCTCCCTGCGCCTCCTCAGACGCCGGCTGCGGAAGGCGGAAAACCACAGGACTGCAGTATGCGCCGGGAATGTAAATTGTGTATTCGCTTTCGGCGGCAGTGCTTCCTTCTGTCTTTCTGTAATCTGTCAGGCGCACATCCGCAATGCCGTCCATGTCCAGATCCACTGCCAGGTCCGCGCCGGAATACAGAACGGCATCCCGTGCCTGACCGGGATCTATTGCCTGGCCTGACCAGGCATCCATCAGACGGATCTGCCCGCGTTCCGCAGCAACGGCCAGGGATTCTTTCAGGTCATTTTCCAGGCCCTGCGGATCCATACTGCCGTTCTCCGCATCAATGGTGACCGGCGTCTGTCCGGAATAGACCGGATCAAGATACACATCCGCATCCGGCATGATAAAGGAACCGTCTTCATTGACTGTAACGCCGGAGCCGGTTACACCGGTGCATACCATCCCTTCCGGTGCATACTCCGGACGTACGCCGGCACAAATTTTTTCGCCGGGTTCCGCCCGGTAAACGGAATTGACCAGCCCCTGGTCTGTCACATAACCGGCGCCTTCTCCGGCACTGAATGTAATAGCATGCGTCAGACCTTCATCTCTCTGCCGGAACACCGCCGTGATCTGCACGTCAGATTCAGGCATGACGAAAGAATCACGATAGGTCACATCTGTCTGCCCGTTTATTCCGTCTGTCATCCAGACAGACACAACCCGGTATCCCTCCCGGGGCAGGACACGAAAAGGCACTTCTGATCCGGCTGCCGCCTGTGCGGCAGCCTGCACACTTCCGCCTTCATCCGGCAGCACATTGCCCTCCGCATCCTGCACCTGAGATTCGGTGTAAATACCATGTACATCTGCATAAGCGCTTTCAGAAATACAGGGCATCAGACTCAGTGCCATGCATATGGCCAAGAGCGTTCCGGCAAGTTTCTTTCCTCGTAATGCGATTTTCATACGTCCTCCTTCCATGACATTCGTCATAAAAAGATGCCTCATTTCTTTCCGGTCAGAACTGCCGCAGCGGACAATACGCCTGATCAATACCCTCTTTCAGGGTCTACCCGGCGCTGCAGCGGCAGTCCGGCACAGTACCTGTGAAAGTTCTCCAGGAACAGCCCGACAATTCTTTCCACGGTATACGGAAGCGTCATGTTTCCTGCCACATGCGGCGTCAGCAGCAGATGCGGGCAGTCCCACAGCGTAGAATCCTGCGGCAGCGGTTCCTTCTTGAAAACATCCAGCGCTGCATACAGTCTCCCGGCCCGCAGTTCGCTCTCCAGCGCAGCCTCGTCAATACTGTTTCCCCGTCCCACATTTACAATAACGGCACCGTCAGGAAGCAGCGACAGCTTACCCGCATCCATAAAATGCCTGGCTTTTTCTGTCCCGGGCAGAGACATGATAAGCAAATCCGTCTCCGGAAGCAGACGGTCAAAGCATTCAGCCGGTACGCATTCGTCAAACAATTCCCCGGGATTCTTCCCTGTCGTATTCACGCCTTTCAGGCTTGCCGGCCGGAAGGCACGCAGCCTTCGCGCCGCCTCCTGCCCTATGTCACCTGTCCCCGCAAGCAAAACGCGGCTCCCGCAGATGGAGCGGACCGGCAGTGTCCGGCCCCATGTACGCTGTCTTGTGATCTCTGTATACTCCTGCTGCCTGCGAAAGATTTCCAGCGTTACCATCAGGATATGCTCCGCGATCGTCACCCCATACGCCCCGGATGAATTCGTCAGCACGGCTTCGGACGACGCAAATACACCGGGACGGAACAGGTCCGCGCCGGCATAGGGCGTACACTGCCAGCGCAGCTTTTTCGCGCATCGTGCCAGTTCCACAGAAGGTGAGAAGATGATTTCCGCCGTTTCCGCTGCTTCCCCGGCTTCCTCTGCAGAGTTGTAAAACGCACACTGAAAACCTTCCTTCTGTGCGGCGGCAGCTATGGCATTTTTATGCTCTCCGGTCAGATCCGGGATGACGACAACCAGTGTGCGGTTACCTGTATTGCTTTCTGTTTTCATTTTAAATCTTTTTCCTTATCAGCCCTGTTCAGTCGATCACTTCTATCTTTGTAATAACCGGCTGTTTTTCTTTGGGAATCGTACCATTGTTATCTGTCGGTTCCGCATCGGCGGCAATTTTATCACACACATCCTGGCCTTCCGTGACATAGCCGAAAGCAGCATACTGTCCGTCCAGAAATTCAGAATCTGCCACTGTGATGAAAAACTGAGAGCTGGCACTGTCCGGATCCGCGGACCGGGCCATGGAGATGACACCCTTTTTGTGCGAAATCGTGTTATCAACGCCATTTTCGCGGAACTCTCCTTTGATTGTCTGTTCTGATCCGCCGGTCCCGTTTCCGAGCGGATCGCCTCCCTGGATCATAAAGCCATCGATGATACGGTGAAAAGTCAGGCCGTTATAAAAGCCTGATTCGGCAAGCTTCATAAAATTCTCCACCGTAAGGGGTGCCTGCTCACTGTCCAGCTCCAGCAGAATATCTCCGTAGTTTTCTACGGTTATCTTAATATGGTGCCGTCCTCCTTTTTCCGAAGAAACAGCTGCCTCGGATGAAGCTTCGGATGAAGCCGCCGATGCTGCTTCGGATGAAGCTTCCGATACGGCCCCGGAAGTTTCCCCCGCAGATGAAGCCCCGGCTGCTTTCCCGGAAGATGCCGATGCTGTCTCTTCAGAAAGGGATGCGGAAGTCTGCGCTGCAGATGAAGCGGCCGCGGAAGAAGACGCGGCATCCTTTTCCGCAGATTTTGCAGTCCCGCATGCCGTAAGTCCCGCCAGCAGAACAGCTGTCAGTATCAGGGATTTCCATTTCCGTCCGGATGTTTTGGTCACGTTCATAATATGTATGCCTCCGTTATGTATTGATGACATCTTGTGATGAGCCCCCAAAAACTGACTGCGGGTTGTTCCGCACTTTGGGCGCAGTCATTATCTTATCACATTTACGTCAACCGTGGCGGCAGTTCACAAAAGTTTCATGATTCGCGTTCATTATCCCGGGACCGCAATGATCCGCTCCGGCCCGTTTGTGTACTCGATCCGGTATCCCGGCGGGACGATCAGAAAATTCTTCTCATCAAAGTCCGCATTTACCATTTTCTGCAGGATGCAGTTGTCTCCCTTTTTCTCCAGAAACTGCAGGTTATTGCGGGCAGCAAATCTCTTTGCCTGCTCTTTTTCCCTGGAATCGTCAAAAGTGTCCGTTCCGATATATCCGACGTACCGGTAATTCCGCAGGCTCTCCCGATGCATATCCATCAGATAGTCCACGGTATCCTCATCCTCGTACTGCTCCCAGTATTCCTCACGGAGCCTGTCTTCAAATCCGTCGTCGATATCCGGGCAGTCCTCTACCCACCGGCTGTTGAGCCAGTAAGTTCCCTGATACCGGTTAAAATAATCCAGATACCGGTCCTGCGAACCGAGGAAAAGCCCGATGCAGTCCTCCGTCCTGGGAGCCACCAGAGGAATATTCTCTGCCTTCAGGCCGACAATGGACTTGGAACAGAGACCGTATCCCAGCACAATATAATCAGGGACTCTTTTCTGCATCTTTTTTTCAATCTGCATGTAAAGCTCACCGAGCGCTGAATCCAGCTGGCTGTGCAGGATAACAGGCGTATCATGCATGCCCTGCGGCAGCCAGGCAAGGTCGACGTCATTTTTGCAGCCTGCAATCAGGGCGGACAATTCGCGGGTGAGAACGCGGCAGCCAAGGATGTAGATTCTCATAGATCACTCCTCCTGTTTATTACATTTTGAACTGCCCGTCCAGCAGGTGCTTCTGCCTGCTGAGTTTGAGCAATTCTCCGCTGATCAGAGCCGAAGGCGACATCTGCAGCGTCTTTTCATTCAGTACGGCAGAATCCGGAAGCCGCGGCTCCGCCATGGCTTCACTGATTCTTGCCATGGTCAGCTTGCGTCCGTACTTCTGCTGGTACTCTCTCTCCAGTGAACGGCAGATCGCAGCGGCATTTTCAAAGCAGACCTGCGACATATGGTAAAAAGCCTTCATTGACGCCCCTTCCATATATCCGGGAACCTGATAAGGCAGGATGGCATTGATGGAAGGAAGGGCTTCGTGCCCTGCCGTCCTGGCCTGCCGTGTCTCTATGCCGTCTCCTCCGATAAACGGGTAGAGATCGGATTCCACCAGCCAGGTGCGCATATTCGGAACAAAATAGACCGACTCTACCGGAAGTCCCTCCGCGGCAGCCAGATCTCTGCCCCTTCCCGACATTACGCCGACGATCAGCTTTTCCGCCTCCATGCCTTCCCTTTGCAGGCAGGCGTTGATTTCCTTCATCCGGTATCCCTTGTGATAAAAGTCATCGACCAGGATAACCGGCCTGTCAAATGACCGGATTGTCCGTATCTGCGTCGGCAGCGGCGCGTACTGTGGAAATTCCCGGATCACAAAGCGGGACGCATCCATGGAGTACACTTTTTCCGTATAGAGGCTCTTGGTGACGCAGTCGGGCACAACGACGGATTTCATGGTCTTTCCGAACGGAACACACATGCCGGCAGCGAGCCGCTTTGACGTATACTGCACTTCCGGGAAAGAATTATTCTCCCGGATTTTCCGGATAATGCGATAATTCATGCTCTCGGAGTCAAAGCAAAGGAGCAGTTCTCCCGGATACAGCTGTACGATGGCTTTCTGCAGCTTTTTGTGACAGTCCCAGATAACCTGGCGCATGGCAGGCGAATCGGCAAAAGGTTCCTTCAGGTAGGACACGGTATCACAGAGCATGACCATCGGCCGCGTCAGGCCTGCGGTCATACAGGAGGCAAGGCCCGGAAAACGCAGAAATCCCTGCATTTCCAGCCGTTCCTGCCAGGCATCCGCATGGAAACAGACGGCATGCGAATACCCCTCTTCCTGACACCGGGCAAGCATCTCATTCAGCACCTGCTGCGCGTGATCACTGTACTCTGTGCAGCTTCCGGCCAGATGCGTAATCACAACGGTCCTTCCGGTCAGCTTTTCTCTCAGGCGTTCGGCCAGCGGCAGATCGCCGCTTTCATCGTATAATTCCGTCACCCCGATCGGATGATACAGGACGACGCCGGCCGGCTCTCCTTCCTCCCGCAGCACGACAGCCAGTTCTCCGGATACTGTCCCGGGGCCGATAAGTCCTGCGTTCCGCAGTTCTTCAGCAAGTAAAGCCGGCACCTCATCATAGAATTCCGTTTCCGCCTCATGGCTTCTGGCCGTTCGTTTGTAAATCGGCTCCATGACATACAGGCTGTTGTCATATATATAATTCTGCACTGTCTTTTCAACCAGATTCGTGATGTCCTTGCGGGCTCCCACGTTTTCACGGATTCTGGTGGAACTCATGTTTTCAAAATATGCAGGGAGTTTCAGCCAGAGAACTTTACTGTCCAGATAGTTCTTTGCCTCGCTGTTCTCATAGTCCAGATCGGTATTTCTCGCAAACAGGATATGGGGAAAACCATGCACAGACCAGGGCTCTCTCGGCTTTCTGTATGCCGAAGCGAATTCAATCACATCACTTCCCGCAACCAGGTACACCTCTGTACCGTCGAACAGTTCTGCCATTCTCTGCAGGTCTTTCGGGTTGGCAATATTTACCGGCATGTCTTCCGGGAACAGGAAAGCATCCCGGATATCCGCGATGGACATCTCCACGATTTTGCGCCGGATATACCAGGGCTGTGTCAGCTTCGACCAGGAAAACTCATCCACAGCCAGATAGACGCGGAATCCCATAGATGTGATCTCCCGCACGATGGCCTTGTGGCCGAGAGAGAACGGGTCAAACGTGCCCGGGAAAAAGGCGGCTTTCTGCACGGGTTCAGCGGGCAGCGTCCCTCCGGCATGACGGAATTCCGCCAGGAACCGGTATATGTGATTCAGTGCGGCTGCATGATAGAAGTTGTACAGATCCATTCCATCCAGATGCAGGGACGTCAGAATCTTGCGGCAGAGATCTGCAAAATACACGCTTTTCTGATCCTCCGTACTGTTCTCGTAGCCGAAAACAGCATGGCCCACGATATAGAGCGCTTCCTCTACCACCTCCGGATTGTAGTGCACCAGGCCGCAGCAGAGCATGCCCTCGATCCGGTCGGCCTCCTTCCGGAGACTGCCGCCGGGAGAGAGTTCTTCCGCGGGAATATGGTGCAGAATGGCGCCGAGCGTCTCCAAAGTAATAATAATGATTTTCTCGTTCCGGAGGCCCAGCAGTTCCCGGAAATGCTCCAGCAGGCTTTCCCTGCGTTCTGCCGTCAGCCGGAGATAGAGCCTGCCCAGAAAGCGGGGAATATACCAGGAGACGGAATACTCGCCCATTTCCATGCCTCTTACCAGTTCCAGCACAATCTCATAGCTCTGTGCCTCATTCAGCACAGCCACGCACTCCGTCAGGTCCCTGCCCGCCTGCAGCTTGTTTACGATCCGGTCGGCAAACTGCAGCAGATGCAGCAGATGTGCGGCATACTGATAGGTGTCCTCCCGTGCGGGCCGCTGCAGGTACTGTTCCTTCAGGATCCGCATGTTTGTCTGTTTGAAGATCCATGGAATGTCAGACCGCTGGTTCTCCATATAGAGTTCAGATACAGAGCAGACAAACGGCTCCCCGTCCCGGTCCCGTTCCGCCTGCTGGCGGATCTTGTGAATCAGGTAGCGGATACATACGGGGTCTTCCTCTCTTTCCTGCAGCATGCGGTCCAGATCCGCGCGCATTTCCGCATCCGCCTCTCCGCCGTTTTCCAGCCATTGCAGAAGAAAGCAGAAGGACGCGGCGCGGATCTCGGAATTCTTTGATTCCGTGAAATGACGGGCATACCGGTACAGCAGCTTTTTCTGGGAATCATTGCACAGTTCAAAAGGGACAACCGTAAGACAGTCCAGCAGCAGAAAGCAGGTGACATCCTGCCACTCCATGGATTTGTAATGATTGATGAAGATCCGCAGCACTTCTTTGCGCTGTTCGGGATCCGAATATTTCAGAAGGCAGCTGAACACACGCTTCAGGGAGAAACCGATCCAGCGGCGGTGCTGCTCCGATACCATGTTGCCGGGGAAAAGCATGCGGTGCAGAAAATTCTTCCAGACCTCCGTCATTCTCCTGCCGATTTTCGGGGTTTTCATACCCACGGGGATTTCCTTTGCGAAGTGTATCTCATAGTTCGCAATCAGCTTGGCCGATATGCGGGCTGCCTGCCGGCGGATATCCCCCTCGCTGTGTGAAAGCATGTCAAAAAGAAACTGAAGAATGATATCCTTCTGATCCTGCTGAAGATAGGCGGAATACTCCTCCATCACGGTCAGATACGCCCGCAGATGCGTCCAGTTTTTTTCACTCCGGATCGTCTCCAGAAGATCGATAAAGCGGGTCTCATGACTGGTGTGATACATAACCTCCAGATTGGCGCGGACAGCCAAATGGCAGAACTCCCGGATTATCTCCTCCCGGCTCATGACAGAGGCAGCTCTCTTTGCAGGGGGGGCTGCCCAGCCTTTGTCCAGGTCGGTACTGCAGCCGGCCGAACACAGATACTCCTCAAAATCGGCAAGCTTTGCATACACCCTTGCATACCGGTCTCTTTTTTTCTCATCCACATTGTCCAGCTTGTCCAGAATAATCTGGTAAGACTCGGCGAGAGACCAGAAACAGACCTTTTCTTTTCCGTTCTCCCGTGTGCTTTTCACCCGGAAATCGGCATAAATCAGCAGCAGGCTCTCAACTGACAGATTTTCAAGCTCCAGATCCCAGACAGAATGGTTGGAAGCAATGCTTCCGATATATTTCAGATGATGCCTTTCGCAGTACTGCCAGGAATAATAATAATGCAGGTACGGCACCCGGCGGCTCTCTTCCGGCCGGCAGCCGAACTTGCCGATATCATGGGCAATCGCTGCTCCGGAGATCAGCCCCAGGTCTACCTTGACCTCTGTGCGCTTCAGCTGCCGGGCGAGATGCATGGCGACATGGTGAACACCGGCAATATGGCCGAGCGTATCAAACGGCGTGCACTCCCGGGCAAGCCGCATGAAAGCATAGACATATTCTCCCGACAGGGAATTCAGGAGTGCCCGGTACTCACGGCGCACATCCGTATCCGCCATTTCCTCCCGGGTCAGCACGTCAAAATCCCTGCACGGGTCAAATGGGAGTTCCCTGCGCTCTCTGTCAAAAATGCCGTTCAGCACCTGCAGGAAAAAGTCCATCGCCTCTTCCCGTACTTCCCTCTTTTCCGGCGCGGCCTGTTCCGGGAAATACTCATGCTGCAGCCAGACGCAGCAGTAATCAATCCAGTCGTCAGGCAGGTCGCCCCCCGTCAGCTCGGAGAGTATATCCCTGCAGCTTTCCCAGACCTCCCTGAGAACAGCCGGCCTGCCTTCCAGCGGCCAGCTGCTGACGACGGCTTCCCGGCGGGTCTTCATTTCTTCTTTATTCATGTAAAGCTCCTTGTGAAACTCATATCATAGGATTGAGACACCAAAAGTAGATTACGGATTGTTCCGCATTGCATGTCTGCGCCGTGCTGTGCTATGATAATATTATACCGTGCACGGTCTTCTCTAATCAACAGGAAATGCCGCCTTCTAACCCAGATAAGGAGAGTCCCCATGCCACAATCCTTCTCTCCCGCAGCCTCTGTTCAGTCTGATCTGAATTCTCTTCTCTCCCTCTCCGGAGAACCGGCTTCCGCACTCTGGTGCGCAACTGAACTGCAGAACTTCTCCGCCCTGATCGGGCCTCTGGCTGCAGCCGCTGCCGAGCAGGGCCGCAGAATTGTCTATTTTCACTTTACCCGCCAGACTTTGCCGGTCACAGACATTCCGGATCTGGAGATATGCGGGATCGAGCTTTCTCACCGATATGAACAATTTACAACGGCCGTGTACAACCGGATTCTGCAGTCCGACGGGGGAGAACTGTTCCTGTTTGACTGCCTCTCTGAGCTGCAGACAGCATGGGCTACCGACCTGATGATGGTAAATTTCTATCTGGTTATTATCCCTGCACTGAAAAGCAGAAGATGCAGCGCTCATTTCCCGCTGATCCGTGGCCGGCACTCGGAAGAAGCACTGGATGTCCTGCTGCGGCATGCTGATCTCTATCTGAATGTATTCGCAGATTTCAAGTACATCTGGGTACGGCCGGAGAAAATTGCGACAGGCAGCGGCATGCACGGCCCGGAAGCCGATGATTACACCCGCTCCCTCTGTCAGCCGCAGGTTTATATCCCGGAAAGCCAGCAGTTCAAACCGGTGAGAGACGGCGTTCTGCTGAGCAAATTCCACCGCGCCGTCCAGATGAGTGAGCGCGTGATCCGGCATCAGCACATGGACAGCTGGGACCATTTTTTTACACACGCACGCATTAAATATGAGTTCGGAGAGGATCTGACGGATGACTGTTCACGCATCTGCCGCATTATGATGACGCGGGATCCCCGCATGCGTGAACTGGTTCTCAGGAATTTTTCGGCAGAAGATTATTTTTTCATCAAAGAGCATATGGTCGGAACCGGGCTGATCGGCGGCAAGGCATGCGGTATGCTGACAGCCCGGAAAATCCTGGAAAACACCCGGCCGGACATATACGAGCATCTGGAGGCTCATGATTCTTTTTTCATCGGATCGGATGTGTATTATACCTATCTGGTGGAAAACGGCCTGTGGGATCTGCGCGTGCGGCAGGGCACCCCGGAGGAATATTTCTCCGCTGCACCCGATCTGGAAAAAGGCATCCGGCACGGCGTTTTTCCCGGAAATATCCGCTCACAGCTGCTGCATCTGCTGGACTATTTCGGTCTTTCTCCGATCATTGTCCGCTCCAGCAGTATTCTGGAGGACGGATTCGACAATGCATTCGCAGGAAAGTATGAATCTGTTTTCTGCCCGAATATGGGCACGCAGGCAGAGCGACTCCGGGATCTGGAAGAGGCAATTCGCATCGTCTACGCCAGCACCCTTGGCAAATCAGCCCTGGATTACCGGCGTCGCCGCGGTCTGGATAACCGCGATGAACAGATGGCACTTCTGGTAATGCGCGTATCCGGCACTATGCTCGGACCGTATTTTATGCCCTGTGCGGCGGGTGTCGGTTACTCGTGCAGTCCGTACCGATTCCTGCCCGACCTGGATCCTTCCGCCGGCATGCTGCGTCTTGTCTGCGGCCTGGGCACCTCCGCCGTAGACCGCACAGAGGGATCCTATCCCCGCCTGGTCAGCCTGGACAGGCCGGAGGCGGTGCCTTATGTCACAACGGCAGAACAGCACCGCTATTCCCAGCGCAGTGTAGAACTGATCGACACCGAAACCCTGTCCCTGGAAAAAGTATCTTTAAAGGAACTGGAGCCATACCTGCCTGTCTATATGCAGAACCTGCTTCTGGAGCATGATTTCGATGCGGAAAGAATGTTCCGCGAGCGGGGCCAGCGCCGCAGCATCACCTTCATAACCTGCCGCGGCCTTGTCCGCAATTCTTCGCTGATGCAGGATATGAGCGGGATGATGCAGGCACTCCAGGAGGAGTATGAACATCCTGTCGACATAGAATTCACCATGAATGTGTCGCAGGACGGCGAATATGTCATCAACCTGCTGCAGTGCCGCCCACTCCTCGTTATGCAGAACAACAAAAGCATCCGGATGCCTGCAGTATCTGATGCCAGGCCGCCTCTGCTGGAATGCTTTCATGCATCAATGGGGCTGTCCCGTGCCGTACAGCTGGATGCTGTCGTATATATTGATCCTGTCGCATATTATGAAATGCCATACAGTGAAAAGCCGCGAATCGCCCGTCTTCTGGGAGCCGTCAACTGGCATTTCCGCGAAAAGGGAAAGCATCTTCTTCTGCTCACGCCGGGCCGCATCGGCACTTCCTCTCCGGAACTCGGCGTGCCCACTGCTTTTGCGGATATCAGCGAATTCTGCGCCATCTGTGAAATTGCGGAGTCGAGGGCAGGCTATCAGCCGGAACTGTCTTACGGCAGCCACATTTTCCAGGATCTCGTAGAGGCAGACATTCTGTATACCGCCGTATTTGAGGATGAAAAGACCAGACATTTCCACCCGGAACAGCTTGCCGGACTGCCCGACAGCATCACGGAATACGGTGAAGACGGCAAAAAATACACCGGCATCGTCCACATCTATGATGTGTCGGATGCCGGCTGTATGTTGTATCATGATATGAATGAAGAACACCTTATGTGCTGGATACCGGGCTGATACAGGGCTGTTCTTTCAGCTGTTCTTTTTTAGAAGATTCCCTGCTCCATCATTGCTTCAGCCACCCGCTCGAATCCGGCGATATTGGCGCCTGCCACAAGATTGTACCCCAGACCGTAGCGCTCTGCCGCATCAACGGAGTTGTGGTAGATTGTATTCATGATCTCATGCAGACGCTGGTCTACTTCTTCCGCCGTCCAGACGAGACGCTCGCTGTTCTGGCTCATTTCCAGCGCAGATGTGGCAACGCCGCCGGCATTAACGGCCTTGGACGGCGCAACGATCATATCCGGCTGCTGCATCAGGAACTGCAGGGCGTCATTGGTCGTCGGCATATTGGCAACCTCGATGTAATAGCGCACATGGTTCTCGGCGATCTGTTTCGCCTGCTCCATGTGTACGTCATTCTGCATCGCAGAGGGCATGATGACATCCGCGCGGATGCCCCACGGCTTCTCTCCGGCATGGAATTCCACGCCAAATCTGTCGGCGTAGTCCTGCACTTTGTCATGACCGGAATTGCGCATGGTGACCAGGTAGTCGATTTTTTCAGGCGTATTGATGCCGTCCGGATCATAGATGTATCCGTCGGGGCCGGACAGAGTGATGACCTTCGCGCCGAGCTCTGTCGCTTTCTTGGCAATGCCCCAGGTCACATTTCCGAAACCGGAGCAGGCGATCGTCTTTCCCTTGATGGACTCATTGTCATCTTTCAGGACATTTTCCAAATAGTAGACTGCGCCGTAGCCGGTGGCTTCCGGACGAATGCGGCTGCCGCCGTAGGAGAAGCCCTTGCCTGTCAGGACGCCGTTTTCAAATTTTCCCCGCACCCGCCTGTACTCGCCGTACAGATAACCGATCTCTCTTCCGCCGACGCCCATATCTCCTGCCGGCACATCCACGTCCGGTCCGATATAGCGATACAGCGCCTGCATAAAACTCTGGCAGAACCGCATCACTTCCCTGTCCGACTTGCCTGCAGGGTCAAAGTTTGCTCCGCCCTTGGCGCCGCCGATCGGAAGTCCGGTCAGAGAATTTTTGAAGGTCTGTTCGAATCCCAGGAATTTCATGATACTGGGGGTGACGTTTTTCTGGAAACGGATGCCTCCCTTGTACGGGCCGATGGCACCGTTAAACTGGCAGCGGTATCCGACATTGGTGTGCACGCCTCCGTTGTCATCTTCCCAGCAGACGCGGAACGTATACATGCGTTCCGGCTCTGTCATCCGGTTCAACAGGTCGGCTTTTTCGTATTCCGGATGCTGGTCAATGACAGGTGCCAGAGAAGTAAGCACCTCTTCCACTGTCTGATGAAATTCTGCCTGCTCGGCATAGTTCGTCTTTACGTTCCTGATTACACTCTCTACATATGCATTCATGGCAGCCAACTCTCCTTTTTCAATGAATGATTCTGCTCTCTACACATACAGCGCTGTGTTTTACACATTACCAGCAGCCTGTATGGAATTTAAGCATTTCACGTGCCAATGCATATGTCTTTTTTTCAGTGCTTTTCCCGGCGTGCCTTCCGGCGGCTCCGCCTGCCGCCGGCTGCAGCTTCCTCAATGAGGCCCAGAATCACATGGATGGAGTCGGTATGCCCGCCGTTTCTCATGGCGGCAGCGAATTTGTCCCGGTTCTCATACAGATTCTGCACAGCGGCAAGCAGCTTCTCCGTGCTGAGTTCTTCTTCTTCCAGCACAAGGCTGTACCCCTGTTTTTCGTAGGACCGCGCATTCAGGATCTGGTCTCCCCGGCTGGCATTGGCCGACAGCGGTATCAGCAGATTGGGTTTGGCCAGTGCGCTGATCTCACAGATCGCATTGGCGCCGGCACGGGAAATCAGCACATCCGCCATTGCAAACAGATCCGGCAGCTCGTCCTTGATGTACTCAAACTGTACATACCCTTTTGTCCCCTCCAGACTCTGGTCCCTGTTGCCTTTTCCGCAGAGATGGACAACCTGGAAATTCTCCAGAAGGCCGGGAAGGGCTTTCCGGACATTCATATTGACATTTACGGACCCGAGGCTGCCGCCCATGACCATAACCACGGGTCTGTCCTCTGAAAAGCCGCAGAAGGCGCGGCCGGCGGCCGCATTCCCGCGCAGAAGCTCCGGCCGGATCGGCGTGCCTGTTACCACACCTTTCCCCTCCGGAAGATATTCCTTCGTCTCCGGAAAATTGCAGCAGACTTTTGAGGCATACGGAAAACAGATGCGGTTTGCCAGCCCCGGCGTCATGTCGGACTCATGTGTGATGACCGGGATCTTTCTTCTGCCGGCGGCAAGCACTACGGGAACCGCCACAAATCCTCCTTTGGAAAATACGACATCCGGATCCAGCTCCTTCATCAGACGCCTGGCCTGATGAATGCCGTGAACCACGCGGAAGGGATCAGAAAGGTTTTTCAGATCCAGGTAGCGCCGCAGCTTTCCTGTGGAAATCCCGTAGTAGGGAATGCCGGCGTCTTCAATCAGCTGCTTTTCTATGCCGTCATATGATCCGATATAGGAAATCCGGTATCCCTGTTCTTTCAGTCCCGGTATCAGGGCCAGATTCGGCGTCACATGTCCGGCTGTTCCTCCGCCTGTCAGAACAATATGCTTCATTGTACAGTTCCTCCGTTTGTTCTTCAAATTCACATGAATGGTGCTTTAATCACCGTACTGTTTAAGTCCCGCTCCGCGGTGCTGAATAAGTCCTACTCTGCCGGAGTTTTTTCTCTCCGAACACCGTGTATTGTAGCATATCAGGGCAGAGATTGGGAAGACGGGCAGGACATTCTTCCGCGGGGGAAACGGGATCGTTTGAAACTCACTGCCCCATATGCTATGATAGGGGCGCCAAAAACAAACTGCAGATCCTGCCGCGCTTCACACCGCCTCAAAACCGTAAATCACCGAATTAAAAGAAAGCCGATAAGGATAAAAGATGAAAGATACACCCAGCCGCTACCAGATAATGACGCAAACCCCGGTTCCGCAGCTGATCGCCCGTATGGCAGTCCCGACGATCATCAGCATGCTGGTCACGGGCATTTACAATACCGCTGATACATTTTTTGTCGGCCGCATCTCCACGCAGGCCACGGCTGCGGTCGGGCTTGTTTTTTCCGTAATGGCGATCATTCAGGCATTTGGCTTCTTCTGCGGACACGGCTCCGGCAATTATCTGGCCAGAATGCTGGGAGCCGGCAACCGGAAAGAGGCCGATGAAATGGCTGCCACCGGTTTTGCAATAGCCCTGATTATCGGCTGTCTGATCACCGTCGCAGGGCTTCTGGGCATGGGTGCCATTGCCGGTCTGCTGGGGGCTACCCCGACAACCATGGCGGATACCTGCACGTATATGCGGATTATTCTGCTGGGCGCCCCTTTCATGACATGCCAGTTTGTCGTAAATAATCAGCTCCGCTTCCAGGGCGCGGCTGTCTATGCCATGATCGGCCTGATGTGCGGGGCCGCTCTGAACATGATCCTTGATCCCCTGCTTATCTTCGTCTTCCGCATGGGCGTTGCCGGGGCTGCCGTCGCCACCGTTGCCGGCCAGGTCATCAGCTTTATTGTCCTGCTGATCGGAAGCACAAAAGGCGAAAACATCCACCTCCATGTCCGCAATATCCGGCTCAACGGACACTATCTTCTGGAGCTCATCAATGGAGGTGCGCCTTCCCTTCTCCGTCAGGGAATGGCTGCCGTTGCCACCCTGCTGCTGAACACAGCTGCCGGCCGGCTGGGCGGAGACGCGGCTATTGCCGGCATGTCTGTTGTCACCCGTGTTCTCATGCTTCTGGCCTCTGCCCTGATCGGATTCGGACAGGGATACCAGCCGGTGTGCTCCTTCAATTACGGAGCCGGGTTCAGGCACAGAGTGAGGGAAGGCTATTTCTTCTGCATAAAATATGCGACGGCCTTTTTAAGTGTCGTCGCAGTCCTGTGTTTTCTGTTTGCTCCGCAGATCATCAGCTGGTTCAGGGATGACCCGGACGTGGTTGCCGTAGGCCTTGTCGCACTGCGCTGTCAGGCTGTCACCCTGCCTCTGATGGCTTCTATCGTCGTCTCCAATATGATGCTGCAGTCCATTGGCAAGGGCGTAAAGGCAGCTGTCTGTGCCTCCTCCAGAAACGGCCTGTTTTTTATCCCTCTGATCCTGATTCTTCCGGAGTTTCTGGGCCTGACGGGTGTGGAAATTACGCAGGCCTGCGCAGATGTCCTGTCCTTTCTCGTGTGTATCCCTCTGGCCTGGACAGAGCTGCGAAAAATGAAAGACTCAGAAACCATTCCAAAATAGTCTGGCGCCTCAGCCGTCATAGGAAAAGGCCCACATGCCGGCGATCTGCCACATCAGGTCATCTGCATTCCAGAGCTTCTGCGTGCGGATCCTGCTGTTGGAGTCCAGCACACGGATATTTTCATTCTCGTCTACATCTGTCAATATGATAAAGTGTCCAAAAAACGTGAAGTCGCCGGGATTCATGGCACAGACCACCGGATACCCGCTTCGCAGCGCCCACAGCAGGGATTCCTTCCCTCCGTCCAGCATCCAGCCGTTCAGGCCCAGCATGGCGGCTCCGGTCGTCATGATATCCCATGCGGTGCCGGAGCCATAGACATAAAAACCATTCTCCTCCGACCACTGCGCCATGGCGTAGGGATTCATATCTGTCTTGCCGGTCAGACCGCTGTAAATTGCCGCAAGAGCCGTCGGCCCGCAGCCGGATATCGCAAGGTACGTGCTGCCGTATGTCTCATAGCCCCAGCGCTCATCCCACTGCAGAAAATGAGGAATCGTCCCCTTTTTTACCTCCCCGGCAATGCTTTTACTGGGCGGTGTCTCCGGCTGATACAGGTAGTCTGTCACAAACTCCCGCGTTTCCGGATATTCCTCCATAAAATAGATCAGATCCGCAGGCACTTCATGTTCCCAGAGATATGCCGTCAGTTCCTCCAGGTCCATGGCAGACAGACGGTCCCGTTCCTGCTGCCGGAGTTCCTCCTCCGTCGGCTGATTCCGTTCCTCTTCGATCTCCTCCGCACGGCTGATGGCAGCCTCTGTTTTTTCCTCCAGAGACCCGCGGATCGTATCATCTTCCTCCGCACTCACACCGGAACCGGCGGAATCAGCGGATGTGTTTTTGAGACTGCCGTCTGACGGCTGGCCGGAGCCGGTCTCCTCCTGGCTGCTGCTATTGCTGCCCGCAGATGCGGCAGTGACGCCTGTGTCTTTCGCTTCGTCAGCGGCCTTTTTATCCTCTGATGTACCTGCATTCTCTGGTGTACCTGCATTCTCTGATATACTCAAAGTCTCTGTATCTGCTGCAGCTGTCTGATCTGTCTCTTTTTCCGGCAGGACGGTTGTCTGTCCAGATGTCTGGCTGGCATCTGCCCCTGTCGGGGCCGGCGTATTCGGGACTACGGATTCACCCTGAGAAGTGACTGCGCTCTGGCCTGAGACAGCAGTGACCGGCTCCTGCACTGAAGAAGTCTGCCGGGCAGGAGATTTGTTATCCTGTGATGATCGCCTGATCAGGCTGTGATACACGGGAAGAAGCACAAGCAGAAAGACAACAGCAAAAAAAACAGCAATTCGCTGTGTCAGCTGCTTCTTTCTCTGGTCCCTTGTCATTTTTCTCTGCTTCTTCATAGCCGATCCGCTTTCATGAAGTGCCTTGGTCAGTACATCCCACAGAGTATAGCATGGATTTTTCTTATCCGCAATTCTGTGTTATGATATTTGAACCGGAAGGAAAAAAGCTTTCTGCTTCTGTTTTCCATTCTACAGTTTTAGCCACACATCGCTGGTTTTGTGTCAGTTTATGCAGCCAAATGATTATTGAAAGGAATCCCCCTCATGCGCAGAACATCCTTACGCCCGAATACCGTGACTCTTCTCCTGACCGGCATTAATATCCTGCTCTTTTTTATATGTGAAGGAATGGGCGGCAGCACGAACACGGCAGTCATGCTTCGGATGGGCGCCATGGTCACTCCCTCTGCGTTCTCTCTTGCGGAGTGCTGGCGCCTTCTGGCGAGTGCCTTCCTGCATTTTGGTTTCGGCCATCTGTTCAATAACATGGTTGCTCTCTTTGTTATGGGCAGCTTTCTGGAACCGCGGATCGGTCATATCCGCTTTCTCATTCTGTACCTGTGGGGTGCTGTCTTCGGCAACCTTGTCAGCTGGCAGTGGTACACGCATATGAACGAGGTCACCATATCTGTCGGCGCTTCCGGTGCCATCTCAGCGCTTTTGGGCGCCGTGGCAGCCCTGGCGCTGTTCCGCAGAAATGAAATGCGGGGGATTAGTCTCCCCCGCCTGATTCTGGCTGTTATTCTTGTTGTATTGCCCGGCACAAATGGCGGCGTCGATCTGGCAGCTCACGCCGGAGGACTGGCCGGCGGCTTCTTCCTGATGCCGCTTCTGGCTCTGACAATGCCAGGTAATGAACGTAGTGTCAGACGCTGAAGCCCTCCGGCACTTCTATCGTTTTCCCGGTATTGAAATAAGAGAACACCGCCGTGGCAATGAGCCTGCCGGTTTCATCTGTAATCCGGATGTCCATGACCCGGATTGACTTTCCGCACTTGAGGATATTGGCCTCTGCAATCAGCTTCTTCACACCGGCGGCGGCGTTGAGAAAATGCATCTCACCGGAAAGAGTCGGCGTAATCGTGCCGTAAGTCGCGCTGGCAGTGCCGCCGGTCGTGTCGGCAAGTGTATACAGGCAGCCTCCGTGTACCGTATTCAAAGGATTCATGTGTTCTTCGCGGATTGCCATCTCACACCGGGCATAGCCTTCCCTCACTTCAACCGGGACAATTCCCACAAGGTTGCCGAACCGGTTGTTGATCCTCCGGTACTCAAGATACTTTTTAATCAGTTCTCCGTCCATCTCTTTTCCTCTGCCTGTTCTGGTTTGTTTCCGCCGGTACTGCCGGGTTCTGTTTCAAATCCTCTTATGCCGGGTTCAGCAGGATATTCTCTATGCTTTCCGCTTATTATGTTATAATGCCATTTGGGTTTCCAGTGTCTCTATCCTCTTCTGATGATCCACCAGTATATTCAGAATCTCATGGTTCTGACTGTTTTCCAGCCGGATGATTCTGAACGACTGTTCCATATTATCCAGTCTTTTGTCAAGACGGGAGATCTCCTTGTTCAAATGCCGGAGAGAATTTGCATCCACCTCGGCAATCGCGTCGGTAAGAAACTTCACCGAGCTGTCCAGCTTCTTTTCAACACCGTCGATTCGCTCTGTCAGTTTTGCCTCAACATCGTCGATTCGTTTTGTCAGCTTTGTCTCCGTCTCCTGTATTCTGCTGTCAAACAGTTCTCCTATAGCCTTTAGATCTCTTTCGTCCAGCATCTCTGTCCTCCTTTGTACTGCATGATTCAATAAGAACAG
>CADBNA010000189.1 GCA_902795835.1 uncultured Lachnospiraceae bacterium
TCGCAAAGCAGGCTTGCCGTGGGCTCCCGCAAGGGAATTCTGTGGTTTTTTGCACGTTTTTCTCCTTCCGAAGCCCAGGATCTCGCAAAGCAGGCATGCCATGGGCTCCCACAGAGGAATTCTGGGGGTTTTTGCACGTTTTTCACCATCTTTAGACCACTCCAGCAAACACTCCTGCAATCGTCCCCGCAATCCTCACAAACGTCAAGTAAAACCCCTTGACAACAAACTTCTTCTGCAGTATTATAGGCGAGTACGCGCGGGAGGACATGATGGAACCCTTCGTTATCAAGTCTTACCTCTATGATTTTTACGGTGAGCTCCTCACGGAGCACCAGCGCCGGATCTATGAGGAGATCAACTTCAATGATTACTCTGCTGCCGAAGTGGCCCGCGATGAGGGCATCAGCAGACAGGGCGTACATGACCTGATGAAGCGCTGCGACAGGCTTCTTCTGGATTATGAAGAGCGGATGCATCTGGTGGAACGTTTTCTGCGGATCCGTGAGAAGGTCCGGCAGATTGAACAGCTTTCCGATGATCCGTCCGACACGCGCCTGGGCGCGATCCGGGAACTGTCACGATCGATTCTGGAGGAATTGTAATGGCTTTTGACAGCTTGACTGATAAACTGCAGAATGTCTTCAAACAGCTCCGGAGCAAGGGCACGCTGACCGAAGCGGATGTCAGGACTGCCATGAAAGAAGTCAAGATGGCGCTGCTCGAGGCGGACGTAAACTTCCGGGTCGTTAAGAAGTTCGTGAATACCGTGCAGGAGCAGGCGATCGGCCAGAATGTCATGAGCGGGCTGAATCCCGGCCAGATGGTCATCAAAATCGTCCACGATGAGCTCGTGAACCTGATGGGCACGGATACCGAGGAGATGCCGCTCCGGCCTTCCAATGAAGTCACCGTTCTGATGATGATCGGTCTGCAGGGCGCAGGAAAAACGACGACGGCCGCAAAGCTCGCCGGAAAGCTGAAGGCAAAAGGGCGCAGGCCGCTTCTGGTCGCCTGTGATGTGTACAGGCCTGCTGCCGTGAAGCAGCTGCAGGTCAACGGCGAGAAGCAGGGCGTCGAGGTCTTCACCATGGGAGACCGCCACAGCCCGGTCGATATTGCAAGAGCCTCGGTGGAACATGCCAAGTCTTCCGGTATGAATGTGGTGATTCTGGACACGGCCGGCCGGCTGCAGATCGATGAAGAGATGATGCAGGAGCTGGTCAGCATCCGCGAGGCCGTACATGTAGACTGCTCGATTCTGGTCGTCGACGCGATGACCGGTCAGGAGGCCGTGCATGTGGCCGAGACCTTCCAGAACAAGGTCGGCATAGACGGCGTCATTCTGACAAAGCTGGACGGCGATACCCGCGGCGGCGCGGCGCTTTCGATCCGGACCGTATGCGGCAAGCCGATCTACTATGCCGGCATGGGCGAGAAGCTGTCCGACCTGGAACAGTTTTACCCGGACCGCATGGCATCCAGAATCCTGGGCATGGGCGATGTCCTCAGTCTGATTGAAAAGGCCCAGGCCAATATTGACGAAGACAAGGCCCGGGAAATGGAACAGCGCGTCCGTAAGGCGCAGTTCAATTTCGACGACTATCTGAGCAGCATGGAGCAGATGCGCAACATGGGTGGGCTCTCCAGCATCCTCGGCATGATGCCCGGCATGAACGGCGGCAAGCTGAAGGATATCGAGGGCATGATCGATGAAAAGGATCTGGCCCGCAAAGAGGCGATCGTCCGTTCCATGACGCCTGCAGAACGCGCCAATCCGGATTTGCTGAACATTTCCAGAAAGCAGAGAATCGCAAGGGGATCCGGACTGGACATAGCAGAGGTCAACCGTTTTATCAAGCAGTTTGAACAGACGCGCAAGATGATGAAACAGATGCCCGGGATGCTGAAGGGCAAGGGACGCCGGCGCGGCGGATTCGGAGGCTTCAATTTTCCGTTCTGACGGGGGATTGTTCTCATATATTTTCATATATTAAATTCAAAATGGAGGAACAGGTACAATGGCAGTTAAAATTCGTTTGAAGAGAATGGGACAGAAAAAGGCACCTTTTTATAGAATCGTTGTCGCTAATTCCACATCTCCGAGAGACGGCAGATTTATCGAAGAGATCGGAACCTATGATCCGATGCAGACCCCCACGGCTTTCAAGGTAGATGAAGAAAAAGCCAAAAAGTGGCTGAGCAACGGCGCACAGCCGACAGACGTAGTCGCAAAGATTTTCAAACTGGCAGGTATCGAAAAATAATTGTCGACGGAGGTGTTTATCAGGATGAAGGAACTGGTGGAAGTGATCGCCAAAGCCCTTGTCGAACACCCGGATGAAGTGGTTGTCACTGAGACCGATCGCGGCAGTGAGATTCTTGTAGAGCTCTCTGTGGCCCCCTCTGATATGGGAAAGGTAATCGGAAGACAGGGACGTATAGCAAAAGCTATCCGTTCAGTGGTAAAAGCAGCCTCTTCCAGAATCGACAGAAAGGTTTCGGTAGAAATACTGCAGTGAATGTTTCAGAATCGGGGCGGCCGGACAACCAGAGCGGCAGCTCCGTTTTCTGTTCAGGAGAAAAGGCAGAAATGGAAGAATATCTGAAGGTGGGCGTAATCACGGCACCGCACGGCGTTCGCGGCGAGGTGCGTGTATTTCCCACGACCGACGATCCCGCCCGTTTCCGCAGTCTGGAGGAAGTGATCCTGCAGAAGGGCGGCAGGCGTGAGACGCATCATATTGACTCCGTAAAGTTTTCCAAAAACATGGTCATTCTGAAGCTGTCGGGCATAGACAGCATGAACGATGCGGAGCCGTTCCGTCAGTGGGACCTGATGATTCCCCGCGGTCAGGGAGTGCCTCTCGGGGATGACGAGTATTATATTGCCGACCTGATCGGCATGGAAGTTCTGACGGAAGAGCAGGAACGGCTGGGGACAATCACGGATGTCATGCA